>CAYQUY010000053.1:0-11326 GCA_964420755.1 uncultured Anaerolineaceae bacterium | reverse complement strand
TCGATCGATGACGCGTGCAATGTGCTGGAAAGACGTGGCCCGGCCGCTAAGGACGAGGCGCTAGCCGTACCGCTTGGCGGCTCTCAAGAAGGCGGCGACGTTGCGCCAGGGGATGTCGGGCTCGTCGATGTCGTAGGCGGGGCAGAGGATCAGGCCGGCCCGCCCCAGCGTCTCGATGCGCAGCTGGACCTCACGGGCGATCTCCTCCGGCTTGGCGAAGCTGAACGTCGTCTGGCGGCCGATGCATCCCCACAGGGCCAAACGAGGGCCGAAGCGCCGACGGATCCGGACGGCATCCATGTGCTCGGGTTGGAGTGGGTTGATGGCGTTGACCCCGATCTCGATCAGGTCGCCGAGGATCGGATCGAAGGTGCCGTCGCTGTGGTAGATAATGGGCAGACCGGGGTTGACCGAGCGGGCGGTCCGGATGATCTCGGCCATGTGGGGCTTGAAGAAGGCGCGCCAGGTGACGGGGCCGATAATCATGGTGCCGGGCATGCCCACGTCGTCGTCGAGAGCAAGGACATCGATGCCTGCCCGGGCCATCGTCTCCGCGTTGCGGCAGGCCAGCTCGGCCAGGCGGGTGATAAGGAGGTGGGCCCAATCCGGGCGCTGGATCAGGTCGGTCAGGAAGTTGTCCAGCCCGCGCAAGCGCCAGGCGGCCTCGAAGAGCTCGCCTCCCAGGTGGGGCAGGTTGCCGCCGGCAGCCAGGCCACGGCTGTGCAGGTCCTGCACCTGGCGGGCAAGCCCCTCGAGCAGGTACGGGCCGTGCACGGCGGGAAACGGAAAGCGGCTGAGATCGTCCAGCGAGCGGACCTCAGAGAGCGGATTGCTGCGCTTGGGATCCTGGGGGCGATAATCCCATCGAGTGTAGGTGCTCACTTGGGCCACGGTGCCCAGCCGGGTATCCCCCTGGTACGGAGCAGCCAGCCGGTCTAGCTCGCGTTCCTCGGGGGATAAGGTGAAATCGACGAAGGCGGCGTCGATCCACTCATCACGCCATTGGCCGGGCGGGGCCAGGGATTCGAGGTCCAGGTGGAAAAAGCCGAGCGCCCGTGGGACCCGGTCCGGCTTTCCGCCATGCATGGCAACGAGGATGCGTTCGCGAGAGTGCATCGTTCCCCCGGGCCGCCTCGTTCGTTCGGTCTGGCCCTTCCGGCTGGAGCTGGCAGGGCTCAGCCAGGCTCGGGTAGATGATACACGCGATCCGCGAATCGGGCGTTTGGCCGGGACTCGGCGCCAATTCCCCCCTGAGCTCGGTCCGGCATCGGCATAGACCGCAGCATCCCCCCATATCGTAGAGCGGGAGATCGCTGCCTCTCGACTTCCCGAAAGGCCGTATACTATGCGGGCCCTGGATCGGTCGGGGCCAACCGTTCGCCTGCATTTGGGTCCAGGTCTTGGCATTGGCGAAGGCTTCGTCGCCGAGCGCTGCAACCGGGGCCACCCGCGCGCGTACGGCCCAAGAATCCAAACGGAGGAAAACGATGCCCCCAACCATTCGAGTTCTGGTTGCGGATGACCATGTCATTGTCCGCAAGGGCATTCGCGCCTTGCTGTCGACGGAGAAGGACATCGAGGTCGTCGGCGAGGCCGGAGATGGGGCGGAGACGGTGGCCCAGGCCAAGGCCCTGCGGCCCGACGTGATCCTTATGGACCTGGTGATGCCGAGGATGGATGGGATCGAGGCCACACGACAGATCACCTCCGGCCTCCCCGGCATCCGCATTCTGGTGCTCACCAGTTTCGCCGCTGATGACAAGGTGTTCCCCGCCATCAAGGCGGGCGCCCTTGGCTATCTCCTGAAGGACTCCGGGCCGGACGAGCTGGTCAAGGCCGTTCACATGGTCCACCGGGGGGAGCCTTCGCTGGACCCGACCATCGCCCGCAAGGTGCTCCATGAACTCTCCCATCCTCCGCAGAAACCGCCCACGACCGATCCGTTGACCGGCCGGAAGCTGGAGGTGCTGCGCCTGGTCGCTAAGGGGAAAAGCAACAAGGAGATCGCCGAGCACCTCGTGATCAGCGAGATGACCGTGCGAACCCACGTGAGCAATGTCCTGAGCAAGCTCCAGCTCGCCAGCCGCACCCAGGCTGCGCTCTATGCACTGCGCGAGGGTCTGGCTTCCTTGCAGGACGTTCCTCCCGAGCCAGAGGACTAGCCGGCCGACGGGCGACCGAGCCGGCTGTGGCCGGGGAGCGACGGATCCTGCTGGTCGCTCGGATCACGACGTATCGGTAGCTTCCACGATCCCAAGAACAGGAGGGGACCAACGGCAGGTTGGTCCCCTCTCGCTACGTCAGAACCCCACCGCGCCGGATAACCGTGCAAGAGCGGCGGAACGTCGCGTCCGTGTGAGCAGTTCCGGGCCCTCGCCTGAAGACGCCCGGGCCGGCGGTAGCACCCGGACAAGGCAGGTGCGGCGGGCTTATCTCTCCACGCCCCCTGGCAGGAAACGGCCGAGCGGCTGCAGCTGCCCTACAACAAATGAGGTACTCCACTTGCTACAAATGTAGGAGGGACAAGGGAAGGCCGAGGGTTATTCTCTGTAGGTGAAGACCCATCATCCTGGCGATGACGGGGAAGCAGGTTTCCGCTATTCTGACCGCAGGAATGCCTGCCAAAGGATGAGGCCCGAATGGGAAGAAAGCTGCGTGTGGTGGTTGCAGATGATCAGGCGAGAGCTCGCCAGGGCATGAAGGCCCTGCTGGCGACGTGGCCGGAAGTTGGTGAGTGCCGTGAGGCGGCCAATGGCAAGGAGGCAATTGCCCTGGTCGAGAAGTTTCAGCCAGATGTCGTGGTGATGGATGCCAGGATGCCGAAGATGGATGGTCTGGAGGCTACCCGACTCATCAAGGCAAGCTGGCCGCAGGTCAAGGTGATTGTGCTCTCCATGTATTCGGAAACCTCCGCCGGTGCCTTGGCTGCTGGAGCAGACGCCTTCGTGAGCAAGGGCGACCTGCCCGAAAAGCTGCTGGCGTTGCTGGCGGCCGTAGCGGGTTCGGGAGCCGCCGGCCGGTCGGGGTAATCGTCGAAGGCCAATGGCTTGGCGGCTCCATGTCGCCGCACTCGCGCTCCGGGCTGGGGAGGAATCCTCTGGGGGTAGGTAGCCCGGTTCAAGGGTAGGGAGGGTCTCGGTCGCCGCCAGTAGGGCGGCGGCTTGCTTGATGCCCAGAGCCCCACAGCCCTCGACCACGACCAGATCTATGCAGGTAAGCGTGCTCAAGCAAGTCCTGGGACATGCCTGGAGGCCGTGGGCCATCAGGCTCGCAGTTCGCCAGAAGGGGAAGGCAGTCATGTTGGGGCGGGAACCCCTGTCGGGGACGGCCGCTGCCCCCGACATTCCCGCTGCAGTTTGGCTACACCACGAGCCTGAGGGGGTTTCCTGATTCCTGGAGGGAGCCGCCAGATGTCACGGTTAGGGCGGATCCAGGTCAGCCTATCGGCGGTTCTCGTCACTGCCCTGGGCCGCTTCCCAACCTCTCGCTGGAGGGGGATATTTCTCCTTCGGCCGCAGAGCGCGCTCAAGTTCTGCGTCGAAGCGACGTCCCGCGCACGTCAGGGGTTTCTGGCAGAATCGAGTGTGGGACATGCGCCCGCAACTTGAGGTCGCTTGGCCAATGGTAGGCCTTCCGATGACCGGAATGCGTTGTCGTGCTGGCGGGAAGCGGCCAGCGGATCAACAGGGATAGCGAGATGAGACCTTGGGCAAAGTGGTTGATCGCCATCCCGTTCATCGGCGTCTACAGCCTGGGAGTTCCCTGGCTGGTGAGCGGACGACTCTGTTGGTTTGTCGGTGACTGGGCGGACACGGTCTTCGTCCTGGCCGTTGCCGGTATGTGGCTGGGCGGCACCGTGTTCTACCAGCCTGGCCGCGGGCAGCGGGGGGCAAGCCTGACTCGGGGCTTGATCAGCGTTGGCCTCATCCTGCTCCTTCCGGTCGCCGTCTACGACCGGACCCATGGGCCGGCGGCTTCCAGTCCGGCGTTCTGGACCTGGCTGGGGCTGGCCCTGTGTGTGGCGGCCGCGCCGGTGGGCATCCTGGCCTGGCGGACCTTGGGTCGTTTCTACGTTGCCGATCCCGAGGTGCTGCCGCAGCAGCGGTTGAGGACGGATGGCATCTACGCGCACCTACGGCATCCGATGTATACCGCGGCCCTGCTGTGGGTCGTGGGTTTCCCCCTCATCATCCGAAGCGGGTGGGGGGCATTGGCGGGCATCCTCTTCATCGGACCGGCTGTCTGGCTTCGCATTCGGGAAGAGGAGGCCATGCTTCTTAAGGCCTTCGGCGAGCAGTACCGTCAATGCCAGGCGCGCACCTGGCGTCTCGTTCCGTTTCTCTTCTGATCAAGACGGTGCCGGGACGACTGGGCGCGACTTGTCTCGTCCCTCTGGATCGGCTCGGTTCTGCACACCGCCAGACAGGGAGCCAAAGCGACTGTCCACATTGTCCGAACCGCACCAGGTCGCCCAACGTGGCATGAGCCTGTGCGACGTCCGGGGGTAAGCATATGAAGAAGGCTTCATCGGCGATGAAGACCACGGCTCAGGTGGAGGATCTCTACCGGGAGATCGTCCGCAGCCTAGAGGCGCACGCGAACCCGGACCTGGCTGCCTACGAGCTCCGGTGGCACGACGATCCGGCCTTTCGGCCTTATGGCATTTCCACCGCCGCGTTCCGTCAGATTCTGAGGGGTTTCAAACCGGCCTTCGGCAGGCTTCCTCTCGAGGAACGCCTGGACCTGGCTGAGGGGCTGTACGCCTCTGGTTTCGCCGGGCAGGCAGGGGTGGCCAGCTACCTCCTGGCGATCTCCGCCCGGGAGATGGAGACGAAGCACCTTATCTTGCTCGATCGTTTCGTCGGGCATTTCCACAGCTGGTCGACGACGGATGATTTCTGCATCAACGTCCTCCAGCCGCTCCTACTGATCCATCCGGCACAAGTCTTTAAGCTGCTCAGGAGGTGGAACCGCTCGAAGAACCGGTGGAAGCGGCGAGCGAGCGTCGTCGCATTCGTCCGCAAGGTTGGGGAATCGGGCCGTTTCACCGATGAGGTCCTGGAGTTGAGCGAGGCGTTGGTCTGGGATCCCGACCACATGGTCCAGAAGGGTGTGGGATGGGCGCTCAAGGACAACCTGCGGGGCGCCCGGGACAAGGTGCTGCGATATATCAAGACGTTGAGGCGGAGGGGCGTCCCTTCGGCCATCACCCTCTACGCCATCCGTGACCTCAAGGGGGCTGAGCGGGAGGCGGTTCTGGCGATCCGGGCTTCCCGGCGTGGGACGGGAGGCATTAAGGGCAAGAGGCGGGTCGAACCGCGAGAGCCCTGATCGAGGGCCACGCTGCCCATTGCTGCGAGGCTTGAGTCGTGGGCCAGACGGGATCGTCGGAAGGTCCTGCCTGCGGCGAGGCATCGACGCTGAATCGGCGTTGCTCCTCGAAATGGCAAGAGCCCTGGATGCCGCGAACTTGCGGCCGATGTCCGCTGGGTGCTCGAGGACATGGCCCGCGTCGCATTGCTCGCAGCCCTGCAAACGCCGGTGGAGCGTCCTCCGCTGCGTCCGCCCTCCGCCCCACAGCACCGGGCACTAGTCATCTCCAGTCACAATGAGGGGATGTCAATGACCCCGGCCATGTCCTTCGCGGGGTTCGGGCTGACCCCGGCTACGGAGGGATTCGACGTGGACATGATCCCGTATGGCCAGACCGTGACGGCTGAGGACCTGGCGGATGTGGACTTGCTCATCGCCCTCCCGGTCCTCGACTACCCCAGCCCGGAGGCCGGCCCATCGGGCTACGACGAGACATGGACCGAGGAGGAGATCCGCGCTGTGGAAGCCTACGTGGCCGGTGGCGGGCTCCTGGTCTTGACGAACAGCTCGGCCATCGTCTCGTGGCTGTGGCAGGTCGGTCCGAACGAGGACTGGAGCGACGCCAACGCATTTGCCGAACCTTTCGGGGTTACCTTTGAGCAACCCTTCCTCCCTGTGGGTGACGTGGCTGCGACGGCCGGAAGTGGGCTGATGCAGGATGTCTGGGGGCTCACCGCGAGCTCCTGGGGAGGCACTGGGGTGCCGTTTACCGCTACAGATGGAGAGGTGCTGGCCGAGGGGAACCGGGGGCCCGGCCTGGTTCTGGTTCTGCACGGGGAGGGCGCGGTCCTGGTTATGGCGGACGTTGGCTGGCTGGGAGGCGAAAACCCGGTGTTCTGGCGGAACCTGGCCGAGTATGCGCGGGAGCGCTGATCCTGGGTCGCGCGGATGCCCGCGCGAAGCAGGCATGGAGCCCTCCTTCCGAGAAAGCCAGGGATCGGGGCTCCCGGGGGTAACCAGGATAGGACCCCCCAGTCTGCAACTTCCGTTGTAGATCGGTCTACCGAGAAAGTTGAGGGAGGCCGCCGTCCAGGCGGCCTCTTTTGTTGATCCGGAATCCGCCTTACTGCGGATGAGAAGCGCAAGGCTTTGCGCTAGATTGGATGCAGAGTAGCAGAGTGGAAGGTGGCCGATGGGCCGGCGAGTAGGGGAGAGCCAGGTGTGATCGGCCTGCAGCCAGGAGGGCTACGCCATCATGCTGACCGGGCTGAACATTCACCAGGGTGGTAACGCAGGCCAGATCGTGGTGATCGCCAGCGCTGGCCACAGGCTCGATGAGAAGGCGGCGCGGGTCTTGGCCCACCTCAGCGCCTGCCTGGCCACTGCCGCGGACGAAGGCGTTGCTGCCGAAGAACCCGAGCCAGGAGTGGAGGAAACCTTGGCGGACTCGCGGGAGGTTGCCCCGGCGGGCCGGACCGTTGACCTGCCGAACGACCGGGCCGTCTTCTGCACGAGCACGCGCCTCCTCCGCAAGTCCGTGCAGGACCTGCCCCGAATGCTCGGGGGAGCCCGGCGCAAGGACTTTCTGGCGACGCGAGAGTTCCTCAGAGAAGTGCTCAGGCTGGACCGGGGCGTGACGATCTCGGCCGAGACCTTCCGCGAGCGGATGCGGACCGCAGCGTAGCCAGGGGAACAGGGTCGTTCGATAGCCCTGGGGGATCTCCCCTCTCCTGTGGTAGAGTCGTCTGACTTGGCGTGACGGTATACGGAAGAAGGTTTGGAGGATCGGATGGCCGACACGGTGATCGAGGTCAGCGACTTCCGAAAACAGTATGGCGATTTCGTGGCGGTGGATGGAATCAGCTTCACCATCCGCCGAGGCGAGATCTTCGGGCTGCTGGGTCCCAACGGGGCCGGGAAGACCAGCACCCTTGAGAGCCTGGAAGGACTGCGTACCTCCGACGGGGGGAGACTGTCAATCCTGGGGGTCGATCCGACGCGGCAACCCCGCAAGCTTCGCAACCTGATCGGCGTTCAGTTGCAGACCTCTGGCTTGCCCGCCGGCATGACCGTCGAGGAGGCGATGGCCTTCTTCTGCGCCTACCATGAAGTGGAACCCCGGTATGATCTCGTGGACCGACTGGGACTTGGCGAGAAAAGGCACGCACAGTACGGCGGGCTCTCAGCCGGGCAACAACGTCGGCTGGCCCTGGCGCTGGCCATCGCCCACAAGCCGCCGGTGGTCTTCCTCGACGAGCCGACGGCCGGACTGGACGTTGGCTCGCGCGTCACGCTCCACGAAGTCGTCCGCGAGCTTCAGTCGGCAGGGACGACGCTGATCCTGGCCACGCACGACATGGCCGAAGCCGAGAAGCTCTCTGACCGGGTGGCCATCCTGCTCAAGGGGCGGATCGTGGCAACCGGGAGTCCCTCCGAGCTGACCGCGACCGGCGCCGGGCTGACCAAGATCTCTGTTCACACCGAAGAGGGCTGTCTGGCGAGCGATGCTCCACCCTTCCCGGGGATCAGTCAGCAGACGCGCAAGGACGAGTACATGGTCTTTTTCAGCCGAGACCCCGGGCCGAGTGTCTCGGCGATCCTGAACTACATCGAAGCCAAGAGGGACCGGCTGATTGACCTGCGAGTCGAGAGGCCGTCGTTGGAGGAAAGGTTCTTGGAGATCACCAACGGAGGCCAGCGATGACCGCGTTCACCCACCACTTGCTGTTTGAGTTTCGCGCAGTACTGCGAGACAAGACCCAGCTTCTGATGAACTACCTCTTTCCATTGCTGTTCTACGCCATGATGGGTCTCCTGATGGGGCAGATCAACCCATGGTTCAAGACGGTCATGGTCCCAGCGATGGTCATCTTTTCGATCCTGGCCAGCACGACCCTTGCGCTTCCCGGCCCGATGGTTGCGGCCAGGGAGGCCGGCATCTACCGCTCGTACAAGGTGAACGGAGTCCCGGCGATGTCCATCCTCATCATCCCGGTCCTAACGGCCGTTCTGTCTGTGAGCATCGTGACAGCGATCATCGCCTTGACTGCGCCGCTGCTCTTCGACGGCCAGGCGCCGACGAACTGGCCGGGCTTCATCCTCGTCTTCCTGGCGGCAAACATTGCCTCCGCTGGGCTCGGCGCCCTCATCGGCGTGGTCGCCACCGATGACCGCGCGACCGTGCTGCTGTCTCAAGTCATCTTCCTGCCCTCGATGCTCCTGGGAGGGCTGATGATGTCGGCCAGTGCGCTTCCCGGTGCGCTGGCGCGGATCTCGCGGCTCCTTCCGGCGGCGATGGCCACCAATGCCTTCGCTGGCTTGGCCATGGGTGGAGAGGTGACGTTCAGTCCTTGGGGCTCGATCGTCGTCCTCCTGGTGGGCGGGGTGGTCGCATTCCTCCTGGCGACGTTCCTGTTCACCTGGGATAGCCGCAACCAGGGCCGCCGGGGGCGGCGCATTTGGGCGCTCCTCGCCCTGGTGCCCTATCTGGTGGGGATGCTCATCCTTTGACACTCGTCCATCTCTCCGCTAGGATCCACCTCGCTTTGTTGGTTGAAGTGCGGGAGCTGCAATGGCCGGTCCCCTCAACCCGGGGATGATCGCCCTGGCCGCTCTGCCCAAAGGGCAATCTGGATTCCCTGCCCTCGAGAGGCAGGAATCGCTCGGGATTCACATTGTCCAAGTACTCACGACGTGAATCCCAAGCTCCGACGCGGCGTTAATCTCCAGGATCTGTGCGGCCGCATCCGCAAGGGGCACAGGCCATCGGTCAGAGGGGAAGGTTGGGAAAGCGCCCGCCCACCTCCATTGACGGGCTTGGGACCGGAGGCCATAATAGCCGGAGGTCCCGGCGGTACCGACGCTAAGATGCGCCCCCCTCTTCCTCATGTATTGCCTGTGGCCAACCCCTTTCAGCTTGCTGGCCATCGCTCCACATTACCGCGGGGCCATGTCCCTGGACTCATCCTTGTCGCTGTCGATTGTCCTTAGCATCTGCCGGGAGCGCCCGGCTGTTCCAGGGAGAAGGCCGACTTGACGGCCGGCGGACATTCGGACAGATGGGGCGAGGCGAGGTTCACGCGCCTGCGGTTCGCCCATCATGCCGGGGCGGCTGGCCGCCGCCTTCCGTTGTGCCGCGCGATCGCGCGAGCTCCCCTGGCGGGAAGGTGACGATTGCCGAGCGGCTACTGGGGCCAGGTGCTCTTCGTCGATCTGACGACCGGGAAGGCTGAACGGCAGCGCCTGCCAGAGGAGATCTACCGCCGCTTTCTGGGCGGCTACGGCCTGGGGGCCGCCCTCCTCTTCGAGCGGTTGCCGGCTAAGGCCGATCCCCTGGGACCGGAGAACATGCTTGGATTCTTTCCCGGGCTGCTGACAGGAAGCGGGGCCCCGTTCAGCGGCCGCTGGATGGTCGTCGGCCGCTCGCCGCTCACGGGCGCATGGGGCGACTCCAACTGCGGCGGCGACTTCGGGCCCGCGCTGCGCGGCACGGGCTACGATGGGGTTATCGTGCGCGGCGCGGCCGAGCGCCCGGTATACCTCTCCGTTGACGAAGACCATGCCGAGGTCCGAGATGCCTCCGATCTCTGGGGGCTGGGTACGAGCCAGACAGAGAGCGCCATCCGCAACCTGGCCGGGCGTGAGGTGCGGGTCGCATGCATCGGCCCTGCTGGGGAGAAGCGATCCCTCATCTCGTGCCTGGTCAATGACGGCGGAAGGGTGGCAGGCCGGTGTGGTCTAGGCGCGGTGATGGGGGCCAAGCGCTTGAAAGCCGTTGTGGTCCGGGGGAAGCGACGGCCCGCTCTGGCCAGCCCGGAGGCGTTCAGGGACGCTGCTGCTGACTACCGCCAACTCTTCCGCCGCAAGCCAGCGACGCTGGCCTCTCGTATCCCCGGGCTGCTCGGGAGGGTCATGCCGATCCTTCGCCGCCTGCGAAGCAAACCCAGCGGGGGCCCTGCCCAACTCGTCATCGACACCTATCGTCGCTATGGCACCGCATCGGGCACGGCACTGTTGGTCGAGCTGGGCGATACCCCTGTGCGCAACTGGACCGGGATCGGTTTCCGTGACTTCCCGCTGGCCCTGTCAGAAGGGTTGAGCGATGAGGCCGTGATTCAGAACGTTGTGCGGCCCTACGCCTGCCAGGCATGTCCCGTTGCCTGCGGTGCCGTCGTCCACTTTCCCGACGGGGGGACAGGTCGCAAGCCAGAGTATGAAACGTTGGCGGCGCTCGGTCCACTCGTGATGAACAGCAACCTGGACGACGTGGCGCGGTGCAGCGAGATCTGCAACCAGGCAGGCCTGGATACGATCTCCGTCGGGGGAGCGGTGGCCTTCGCGCTCGAGTGCGCCGAGAAGGGCTGGCTGCCCCCTGACCTGCGGGATGAGCTTCCTCTGCGCTGGGGTGATGGGCGGGTCATTGGTGAGCTCGTGGAGCGGATCGCCAAGCGCCAGGCCGGGCTGGGCGAGTGGCTCGCGGACGGCGTTCGGGTTGCGGGCCGGCGCCTGGGGCCCGAGCCCCAGCAGGCTGCCATCCACGCTGGAGGACAGGAGCTGCCGATGCATCGCGGGCTGTACGAGCCCGCAGTGGCGGTCGGCTACGAGGTCGATCCGGCGCCGGGCCGCCACGGTTCGACCTTCTCCGGGACGGTCGGGGCCGCGGCTTTTGCGCCATACTTCGCCCTGCACGGCCGGAAGCCGGCGGCCCGTTACGACTACGAGGAGAAAGGGCCCACAGCAGCCATCGTCATGTCCGTCCTGCGCGCCTTCGACTCGTTGGGCCTGTGCCAGTTCGCTCTGCATATGGGCCGGCCCCCGTTTCTCGAGTGGCTGAACGCAGCCACCGGTTGGGGGTTTGACGAGGCTGAGCTTTACCGGGCTGGTCAACGAATCCAGGCCCTGCGCCACGCCTTCAACGCGCGCGAGGGCTTGCCACCTCGCTTCTCGCTTCCCGCCCGCGAACGCGGCGACCCGCCCCCGGAGATTGGCCCCGCCGCAGGCCGCAGGCTGGACA
>CAYQUY010000052.1:0-11504 GCA_964420755.1 uncultured Anaerolineaceae bacterium | reverse complement strand
TCAAGACCGAGGACCTTGAGCCGGAGGACGAGGCGGAGCAAGCCCTGCCGGCCGGCTCAAGTTGAGGCCGTCATGAGATCTGTCTGGAAGGCGAACCGTCGACTCACACCCGACCCGACACTCAAGTCGGGCCGGGTCTATAATGGGTCCAGCCCCGGGGGATCTCCGATGGAATGCTGCAGATGAATAAGGCGAGCCTCGTGCCTGCTGAGCCCGCGCGGGTTCTCCCGGCAGTCTTTCTCCTGTCCGCTACGTTGCTCGGATTTGAGACCCTCACAATACGGCTTGTGTCAATCCTGGTCTATCCAGTAGGCGCGTATCTGGTGATCAGTCTGGCGCTGTTGGGCCTGGGCATCGGCGGCGGCATCGTCGCAGTGCGCCGCACGGACCGAAGGGCATACCGGGCCTCAGCCACCCTGGGAGCCTGCGGAAGCGCACTGTCATTTGTCGTTTCCATGGGCGCCGTCTGGCTTGCGGGTCGGACGCCCCTGCTGGCCCCATTCCTGCCGCTACTCCTTAGCCTGCCATTCGCCTTGGGCGGCTATGCCCTCTCGAGCTGTCTGGCGATGCCGGGGCTGTCCGTGAACAGGGTCTACTTCGCCGATCTGCTGGGGGCCGGGTTGGCGGCGGCAACCGTCTTGGTCAGCCTGTCGGTCGTGAGCGGGCTCCAGCTTGGGTTCGGCCTGGCGGCGCTAGGGCTTACTGCTGGATCGCTGCTGGCGACGAAGGCCGGGGCGCGGGCAGGGGCGCTGGCGGGCACAGTGGCCTTGGTGCTCTCAGCGTTCGCGTTGAGAGTGCCCGACGGGATCGTGCCGGTTTCGCCAAAGGAACTAGCCCTTATGGTTCGGGAGCAGCCCGAGGCCGTCTGGGAGTACCAGCGTTGGGGACCGATCGCCAGGGTGGACGTGCTCTCTTTTCCGGGTGGCTGCCTCGAGCTGGGCGCGGGTGTGGAGTGCCGGCTCGTCACGCAGGACGGGGGAGCACCGACGATCCTCGTCGCAGGTGAGGGCGCACCTAGCCTGTCGCAGAGCATCTTCGGCTTGCCGTACTGGCTGCGCAGCCGGCCGCGTGTGCTTGTCATTGGGCTTGGGGGAGGCCCGGACGTCGTGGCGGCATTGCAGGCGAATGCTATTGCGATCACTGGTGTCGAGGTCAACAGCCGCATGGTGGAGTTGGTCGGGACCGTCTACGCGGACTTCACGGGCAGGCCCTACGACGATCCGCGTGTCACTGTCCTGGTTGGAGATGGGCGCAGCTACGTTCGCGAGGCCGCGGGAACCTATGACGTGATTCAGCTGACGGGTGTGGACACCTCGGTAGCGTCATTGGGGGGGGGCGTCAAACCTGGCGGAGAACTACCTGTACACGTCGGAAGCTTTCGGGTTGTACTATGACCGCCTCTCCCCCCGCGGTCTTGTCTCGGTATCGTTTCCAAACATCGACGGACTCGGGCTGAGATTGTTGGCGACGGTGTGGGACGCTCTGAGCCGACAGGGGGTTGACAACATCAGGGCGCGCGTCGCGGTCTCCGAAATCCGCGGCTTCGTGCACATTCTGGTCAGCCGCGCGCCCCTGACAGAGGCCGAGGTGGCAACGCTGCAGTCCCGCCTGGAGGCCGGTGCTACCTCCCTTTACTTCCCTCTCTATAACCGTCTCTTCGGAACCCCGAGAGCGGAATTCATCAGCGGGAGTCGGCTCCTAGCAGCTCCGGGTATCGAGCCTCTCGGGGCGTACGCTGACTTCTTCGAAGCGGCGAGGCAGGGTAACTTGCAGGAATTCCTGAGGTCACAGCCGCAGACGGTGGCACCGGCAACGGATGACAGGCCGTTCTTCTTTGTTCTTGACCGCTGGGGTGGAAGGGCGCCGAACCTGACGGCACTGGTGTGGACGCTGTCGATCCTTGGGGCGGCCGCGCTTGCTCTGATGGTTATTCCCCTATTCCTTCAGGATCGCCGAGGTCTGAGACTCAGAGGAGCCGCAACCCTTGCCGCTTTCTTCGGCTGCCTCGGCCTGGGGTACATGCTGGTCGAGGTGTTCTTGATCCAGCGCTTCACGCTGCTCTTGGGCCATCCCTTCTACGCGATAGTCGTTGTCCTCGGGACGCTGCTCACAGCCTCAGGGTTGGGAAGCCTGGTCAGCGGCAGGTGGCAGATGACGTGGTGGCCGAAGGTGAGGATTGCCTCCCTTCTCACCCTGCTCCTGATCCTCGTTGAGGCGGCCGCCTTCCATTGGGGGTTGACCACTGCCCTTGCAGTCTCGCGGCCGGCTCGCTTCCTCTTGGGAATTCTGCTCGCAGCCCTGCCCGGATTCTGGATGGGGATCCCCTTCCCTGCGGGACTTGACGCGGTCAAGAGCCGGGCTTCAGCCTTTGTGGCCTGGGGCTGGGCCCTGAACGGAACCGCGTCTGTCATGGGAAGTCTGCTTGCGGTCCTGACCGCCATTTCCTGGGGGCTCACGATGATGGCCATAGTTGCCGGAAGCCTCTATCTGGCCGCTGCGGTTGCGTTCGGCAGCTTGCACCGCCGCGGCATCCTTTTCAACGGACCTGCCTTGACCGGTACCGGTTAGGGGCAGAGGAGAAACGGTGTGTCGAAGACCCCCCGCGCCCACTACGTTTGCCAGCAGTGCGGCCGATCCGCCCCGAAACCCCTCGGCCGCTGCCCCCAATGCGGGGCCTGGAACAGCATGGTCGCCGAGGCGGTAGAGCCGCGTCGTCGGCAGGCCGTCGGCGGGCCGCGACGGGCGTCGCGCCCGCTGCGATTGGACGAGATCGAGGGCGGGATTGACGACCGACTGTCCCTGGCGATGGATGAGTTTGCCCGGGTCCTTGGCGGGGGCATCGTGCCGGGCTCGTTGATCCTGGTCGGCGGCGACCCAGGCATCGGCAAGTCCACACTGCTGCTGCAGGTCGCATTGCTGGTGGCCAAGGACCGAAGAGTCCTCTATGTCTCCGGGGAGGAGTCGGAACCGCAGATCAAGTCGCGGGCCATGCGATTGGCAGGCGCCGGGGGGGGAGTCTTCCCGGACGAGCTCTACCTGGCGACGGAGACCAACCTGGAGGTGATCCTGTCGCACCTCGAATCCCTGGCCCCCTCGCTGGTGGTCGTCGACTCGATCCAAACGGTCTACCTGCCCGATCTGGACTCGCCGGCGGGCTCCATCTCCCAGGTCCGTGAATCGGCTTCCCGGCTTCAGGATGTCGCCAAGTCGACCGGAACGGCGATGTTTCTGATCGGCCATGTGACCAAGGAAGGGGCCATCGCCGGACCCCGGGTGCTGGAGCATATCGTCGACACGGTCCTGTATCTCGAAGGGGACTCGTTCCACGCCTATCGCCTGCTGCGGTCGGTCAAGAACCGTTTTGGAGCGACTAGCGAGGTTGGCGTTTTCGAGATGCGCTCCTCGGGTCTAGTCGAGGTGGCGAACCCCTCCGAGGCGTTCCTGGCGGAGCGGGCTCTCAACGCTCCCGGGTCGGCAATTGCAGTGACCATCGAGGGGACTCGGCCGCTGCTGGTCGAGGTGCAGGGCCTGACCAGCGCTACCACGTTTGGCAACCCCAGGCGAACGGCCAACGGCGTGGACTTCAACCGGCTCCTGCTCACGATTGCTGTCCTGACCCGGCGGGTGGGGCTGCGGTTAGGGGACCAGGACGTCTTCGCCAACGTGGTTGGGGGTCTCCAGGTGGGGGAGCCCGCCGCCGACTTGGCGGTGGCAACGGCCATCGCCTCCTCTTACTACGACCAGCCCGTCCCGGCCGATCTGGCGTTGATTGGCGAGGTGGGGCTTTCGGGGGAACTGCGGGCCGTCGCGCAGTTGCCGACCCGACTGCGGGAAGCGGCCAAGCTGGGCTTTGCCCGCGCTATAGTCCCCAAGACCGTCCGGCAGCAGGAGTCCGGTCCGGGCGCGCTGCTTGTCCAGCCTGCGCGCACCTTGCGGGAGGCGCTGGAGATCGTGCGGGAGGCGAGGTCGCAGCGCTGATTGTCCTGAGGGGGTGGGGAAAGCGAGTCGCGAAGCCAAAGGTTGGGCCCAGGCGACGCCGTCGGCGGAAAGGAAGCCTCGATTTCGTGCCTTGGAACGCGAGGTGGGGCCTGCGCGCAGCCGCAGTCATCCTTTAAGGTTGTACCGGCGGGGAGGGGGTGGCGCGGCCGAGGCTGCTCTCTCCCATAGATGTAGGGGCACGCCGGTAGGGTGGCCAAACCTGTAGGGCAGGGCGGTGCCGACCCATGCAACCGCGATTGACGCTCGCCGGATGTTGCTCGGGCTTGTCTTTAACATTGGCGCCTCTTAAAACTTCGATTGTTTTTAGACTCTAGCAGGGCTGGAGTATTGTATGGGCCGTCCGCTTCTGCTAGAATGCATCACGTCGTCCGCGTTGTCGCCGATGTGGTGCAAAGGCTGACGCGGCTCCGACGACGCCGGGTAGGCCGCTCCCAGCGGCGCGAAGTTGATACCAGTCTAGACCGCAACTCATTCACGGCAGCGAATCGGCACACCGCCCGAGGGTGCTGTCTACCTTGTGGCGGGTCTCTTTGTGTGTGAGGGTGCACATGGAAGCTGGGCAAGCCTGGCAGGCAGCGCTGGGTCAGCTCCAGATGGAGATGCCTCGGGCGACGTTTGACACATGGGTTCGCGACGCGGAACTGCTCACCTATGAGGATGGCGTCTTCGTGGTCGGTGTGCAAAACGCCTACGCTCGCGACTGGTTGGAGGACCGTCTTCTGTCGACCGTCAAGCGCGTTCTGACGGGGATCATGGGGCGAACGGTGGATGTGCGTTTCGCGGTCTGGCAGAGTGAGAGCGCCGAGGAGGAGCCGGCGGCCGCGCTGCCCACCGCCTCCCCCACCAGCAGCCGGCTGGGGCGCTTCTCCCAGCTCAACTCGCGCTACACCTTCGAGAGCTTCGTCGTCGGCCCCAGCAACCGCCTGGCGCACGCTGCGGCCCAGGCGGTGGCCGAGAAACCGGCCCGCGCCTACAACCCCCTGTTCGTCTACGGCGGCGTGGGCCTGGGCAAGACACATCTCCTGCACGCCGTGGGCAATGCCTCGATCGCCGCGGGCATCAACGTGCTGTATGTCACTTCGGAAGAGTTCACCAACGACTTGATCAACGCCATTCGGAACCACACCACCGACAGTTTCCGCGAGCGCTATCGGAGCATCGACATCCTGCTGATCGATGACATCCAGTTCATCGCAGGCAAGGAATCGACTCAGGAGGAGTTCTTCCATACCTTCAACGCCCTGCACGGGCAGGACAAACAGCTGGTCATCTCCTCCGACCGGCCCCCGAAGGCGCTGGTCACGCTGGAGGAACGGCTGCGCTCGCGATTCGAGTGGGGACTTGCCGCGGATATCCAGCCACCAGACTTCGAGACCAGAGTGGCGATCCTGCGATCGAAAGCCGAACGGGCCGGCCGGCAGGTGGAGCCGCAATACCTGGAGATGATCGCCCGGCGGGTCCAGAGCAATATCCGGGAGCTCGAGGGGGCCCTGACACGGGTGCTGGCCTTCAGCGACCTGAATGACACGGCGCTCAGCGCCGACCTGGTGGAGGCCACCCTGTCCGATCTCATGCCTCGCGGCAGCCCCCTGAGCCCCGACCGGATCATCGCCGCCGTGGCCTCTCAGTTCGGCGTCGACGAAGACCAGCTGCTCAGCCGCGACCGTTCGCAGCAGATCGCCTTGCCGCGACAGGTGGCCATGTATCTGATCCGGCAGGAGACTGACGCCTCCCTGCCACAGATCGGTGAGGTCCTCGGCGGGCGCGATCACACCACGGTGATGTATGGGTGCGGCAAGATCGCCGAATTGCTGGAGACTGATGAGGGCATCCGGCGACAGGTGATGGCCGTCCGGGAGCGGCTTTTCAGCCAGACCCGCGCCTCTGCCTAGCCATCACCAGCGGCCGCTGCTCCAACCGCCGGCAGCACGGAGCGGTCATCCCGGGGCACACCGGGACGGCCGCTCCGTTCATTTCCCCAATGGTTCCCGGTCGACCTTGGGATGGCAGCTCGGCATTCCTTTCGGCTGCCCGCGAGGCTGTAGGGCAGACGATGGACCATGGACGGCAGACCATGGGCAGAGGGCCAGAGACGGCCGAGAATGGGCTGACGTCTGTCGCCAAGCCGGCTGACGCCTGGGTTCGGGGGCTGGGGAAGCGTTCCAGGAGTGTGCTAGAGCAGCGAGACGGGGTCGATGTCAACCGCCCAGCCTTCGGGCACGGGGTGAGGCAGCACGGCCACCGGGTCAGCAGCGCGGACGACGACCTGCCATCGGTAGTCGCCGCGCACCCGGCCGAAGAAGCAGGGGACGGGGCCGATCAGGTCAGCCTTGACCTGCGTGTGGGCGATCCGGCTGGCCACCAGGCGCGCCATGCGCTCGGCTTCGGATTGCGCCTTGCGCTCTGAGGGGTTGCGGTAGAGCAGCCTGGCCAGGCGCCGGAAGGGTGGATAGCCGAGCTCACGGCGTTGGCGGAGCTCTTGCTTGTAGAATGCCTGGTAGTCGTGGGCGGCGGCAGCCTGGATGGCGTAGTGCTCGGGCTGGTAGGTTTGCAGGATGACGCGCCCTCCTAGAAGACCTCGTCCCGCTCGGCCAGCAACCTGCGTCAGCACCTGGAAGGTGCGCTCGGCGGCTCGGAAGTCGGGCAGGTTAAGTGCGGTGTCGGCAGAGACTACGCCTACCAGGGTCACCAGGGGGAGGTCGAGACCCTTGGCGACCATCTGGGTGCCGATGAGGAAGTCGGCCCGGTGGGCCGAGAAGTGGGCCAGGATGATGTCGTGGGACCCAGCCGCCCGGGTGGCGTCCCAATCCCAGCGCAAGGTGCGGGCAGCGGGCAGCATCCGTTGTACCTCGGCTTCAATCCTCTGTGTGCCGGCCCCGAAGTGGCGCAGGCGAGGGCTGCCGCAGGCGGGGCAGACGGAGGGCGGTCGGCGGTGGAGGCCGCAGTGGTGGCACAGGAGCTCTTCCTGTGCGCTGTGATACGTGAGCGGCGTCTCGCAGCGCCGGCAAAGCAGGGGCGCGCCGCAGTCGCGGCAGAAGAGGTACGTGGAGGTGCCGCGCCGGTTGAGGAATAGAATCGCCTGCTGACCCGCCTCCAGGGTCTCTGCCAGCGCATGCTGGAGGGCCCGGCTGAAGAGGGAGCGGTTGCCGGCTTTGAGCTCCTGGCGCATGTCGACGACCTGGACAGGGGGAAGGTCGATCATCTCAGCCTCGCCCTCGGCGGGGTGATAGCGAGAGGTCACTCCCAGCTTGGCCGCCTGCTGGCTGAGGCGATCTCGGTGGCCGAGGATGCGCGAGGGGAGGCTGAGGGCCGTTAGGGCGCCTTGGGATGCGCGGTACGTCAGGGTGACATCGGGCGTGGCGCTGCCGAGGATGCAGACGGCGCCGAGGCGGCGGGCGTACTCCATCGCTGTCAGGCGTGTGTCATAGCGGGGCGCCTGCCCCTGTTCCTTGTAGGAGTCGTCGTGAGCCTCATCCAGCACGATCAGGCCGATTCCGGATAGCGGCGCGAAGAGGGCGCTGCGGGCGCCCACCACCACTTCCACCAACCCGGCCCGGCAACGACGCCAAGTGTCGTAGCGTTGACCTTCAGTCAACTGCGAATGGAGAACCCCGACCCGACCCGGGAAGCGGGCCAGGAACCGACGCACCGTCTGCGGCGTGAGGGCGATCTCGGGGACCAATACGATCGCCTGGCGCCCTAACCTCAGCGTTTCCTCCACAGCACGCAGGTAGATCTCGGTCTTGCCTGAGCCGGTCACGCCGTGCAACAGGAACGGGGTGACGGGCCGACCTGCGGCGGCAGCGGCCAACCCGGCCGCCACCGCCGACCAGACCAGGGACTGGTCACGTGTCAACGGGGGCGCTTCGGTGAGGACGAACTCCACCTCGGCGAGTGGATCGCGCCAGACTTCGGCTTCACCGAGCGACACCAGGCCCTGGCTCTCAAGACGGCGCAGATCCGCCAGATTCCCCCCGCTCTCGGCGTAGACCCATGTGAGCTCAAGGGGACCCCCCTCGCGCAGAAGGGCTTCCAGGATCTTTGCGCGGCGGCGGGCGGCCTGGCTCGGCCCCCGCGAGAGTTCCTCGGAGGCCGCCTGGGCTTGTTCGGGTAGGACGGCCAGGCTGGCGGTGTGTAGATGGCGCGGGTGGACCCGCGGCGGGTCGAGGATGGAGACCCGGGTAAGCACGTTCCGGCGTACCAAGGCTTCGGCCGCCCGCCGCCAGTCGTGGCGGGTGAGAGCATGGGCGATCTGCCGCCCTCGTAGCGAGCCGCGCCGGGCAAGCAGACGAAGGAGATGGCTTTCGGTGGCGTTAGCTGGCTGCGCGGCGGGATCCTGCAGGGTGTAGAGGCTGTCAGCCTGCTGGCTGAGGCCAGGGGGTAGCATCAAGGTCAGGCAGTCGATCAGAGGCGTGAGATTCTCGTCGGCAAGCCAGCGGGCGAGCCCGATCTGGGCACGCGTGAGCACGGGCTGCGGGTCGATGAGGCCCTCGATGGGCCGGGTCTCGGGGACCTCGGCCGCCTCCGGCAGGCCAACAACGACCCCTTGGACGCGGCGGGGGCCGAAGGGGGCCGTCACCAGGTGCCCCAACCCGACCTGGCCTTTGAACTCCGGCGGGACGTGGTAGTGAAAAGTACCGCGAACCGGCGGCAGATTGACGGCGATCTCCAGAAACATGGTGTTCAGCTCGGGGCGAGGGGCGGAGAGGGATCGCTTGGCCCCTGCGCAGGGTGGAGCGTGAGGCGGGCGATCCGTCTGCCGTCGAGGGCTTCGACCCTCAGGCGCACGCCGCCAGCAGTCACCGTATCCCCCACCTGTGCCAGGCGGCCAATGCGGCCAAGGATGAAACCGGCAATCGTGTCGTAGTTCGGATCCTGAAGGTTGAGGTGGAAGTACTCGTTCACCTCTTCAATGCTGGCCAACCCGTTCACCAGGAACGAACCGTCTGGGAGGGGTTGGATGGCGGGACCCTCGTCGAACTCGTCGCTCACCTCGCCGACAATCTCCTCGAGCAAATCCTCCAGCGTGACCAGCCCTGATGTGCCGCCGTATTCGTCGAGAACGATGGCAATATGCTGGCGACGGGCGCGGAATCGCTGCAGCAGCGTGTTCACGGGGACGGTCTCGGGCACGAAAAGGACCTTGCGCATCAACGCACGGGCGGTGGTCGGCCCCGTCTGGTCGGCATGGCGGGCCCGCATGATGTCGTGGAGATGGACGACACCCAGAACCTCGTCTAGGTCGCCCTCATAGACGGGGAACTTGGTGTACGGGTGATGCAGGGCAACAGCGATCATGTCGTCCAGCGAGGCGTCGGCTGGCACGGCGACGATCTCCGTTCGGGGAAGCATCACCTGGCGGACGAGTGTGTCGCCGAAGTCGAAGACGGCATGGAGCATCTCCTGCTCATCAGGTTCCACCACCCCGCCCTCGGCGCTGGCCGAGACGAGCATCTTCAGCTCCTCAACCGAGTGGACCATTTCGTGGGCTGGGGCAGGCTTGACCTTGATGAGGCGAAGCAGGGCGTTGCCTGCCCCGTTCAAGACCCAGATGGCAGGCTTGAAGATCCATTCGACCCACACCGTCGGTTGGGCGACCGCCAGGGCGGTGCGCTCGGGATCCTGCAGGGCCACGGACTTGGGAGCCAGCTCACCGACGACGACGTGCAGCAGGGTGATGACGGCGAAGGCGAAGGCTGCGGAGAGCCCGTGGCTGACACCGTCTTCTGGCAGGCTGGGGAAGAGGGAGATCACAGGCTGCAGCAGATGGGCGAGGGCGGGCTCGCCGATCCAACCCAGACCGAGACTGGCCAGGGTGATGCCGAGCTGGGTGGCAGCGATGAAACGATCCGGATTCCGGATCGCCTTCTGCGCCCAGCGGGCGGGTTGGCTGCCGCGGGCGACAAGCTCCTCAACCCGGGTGGGGCGCACGCTGACCAGCGCGAACTCCGCGGCAACGAAGAAGGCGTTGGCCAAAACGAGGAGAACAACAGCTGCGAGTCCGAGAAGATCAGCGGCGATCGACGATAGCATGGCTGTAGAGAACGGGTGACAGCGGAGTCAGGATAACGATGGCGATAGATGAAGGCATTCGCTAGCTAGTTCCCCGGCCGGGCACGATAGATCGCCGCGGCCCCATAGCCAACCACCGACGCATAGTCCCCCGTGACATCAGCCGAGGTCGCGTGGCGGAGGATCCGCACGCTGTCCGCGCCCAGGTCTCTGGCGGCCCAAAGCACGGCCGCCACGGCGCCGCGGCCGCAGGCGAAGCCAACACCCTTCTCCTCCGCCTCCAGGACGCCGGCGGGGTCGAAGGCCTCGACGCGCGCCAGGACCTCGGCGTCCAACCTGCGAGCGACAGGGTCGGGGTAGAAGTGGGAGAGGTCCGAGCTGCCGACGAGAATGGCGCTCGTGCCTTTCAGAACGGAGCTCAGGGCGTGGCCAACGGCCTCGACGGCCTCATGGGATTGGTCGCGGAGCATCAGCGGCAGCAGCCGATAGGGAGCCCCCAGGACTCTCTGCAAGAAAGGCAATTGAATCTCGATGGAGTGTTCCTGGTCATTGGTGACGCGCCGGAGGTGGATGCCGCCTGCACTGGCAAGCTGGTCCTCTAGACGCCCGACGAGGTCGCGATCGACCGGCACTTTGCCCAAAGGCGTGGCGTAGGCGTCGTGGCCCGATGTGAGCACCTGGCCGGGGTAGGGTTGATGCAGCGGGGAGACTACAGCGACGACCTCCGGCCGGAGGTTTCGGAGTGTCTGGAAAGCGAAGGCTGCAACCAGGCCGGAGTAGATGTGGCCGGCGTGGGGCGCGATGACGCCGATCATCTCGCCTTCGGGCGGGACGATCTCGGCCTGGCGCAGTTGTTCGTCGACGGATCGGGCGAGCGTCTCTGCGTCGCCAGGATACCAGGTCCCAGCGATTGGGGAGGGGCGGACATCATGTCTCATCTCTTCATCTCCCGCGCGATCGAATTGTAGCACACCCAGCTCAAGGTCGGGTCGCTCAGAAAGCCCTGCAGAAGATGTCTCGCCCCAAGACCGCCGCCCGCGGGAGGGGAGAGGGTGAACCTCGCCGCGTCCCTGGAGCGCCAGGAGTGCCCGCATATCGGCGGGACACGTTCCGCTCACTCTTCCACCATGGCTTGGGGCCCCCGGGGGAGTCCGGCATGACTTGACAACCGCACAAATGTTCTGTATCATAGGGCATAGAACGTGCGTTCTGCCTATAGCCAACGGAGGAATGTGGTGGACACTTTCCCATGGGAGACGGACACCCTGGACGTGCAAGCGGACCAGATCGAGCGGGCATTCCTGGGCCTCTCCGTGCCTGTATACGTAGGCGGAGGCGAGGTGAGGAAAGGCTGGGTCCGCTACAGGCTGACGCCGATGCCCGGGACCGCGCTGGGCCAGCTAGGCGCGGTTGCAGGTGAGGTAGCGCGGGCGCTGGGTGTCTCGGAGGTGCGACTTGCGCCTGGAGAGGGGAGCCTGGCAGTGGATGTCCCG
>CAYQUY010000051.1:0-11522 GCA_964420755.1 uncultured Anaerolineaceae bacterium | reverse complement strand
AGCGCGATCCAACTGGCCAAGGCAGGGATCCCAACCATCTCCCTCTCCGTGCCCGCGCGCTACACCCACACTGCAGCCAGTATTGCCAGCCTGGACGACTGGAGGGGAAGCGTGCGCCTGGTGCACGCCGCCCTGTCCCGCGTTCGGCGGTCAAGCCTCAGCCTGAGCTGACAGGCAGGGTTTGCTTCAGCACGCCCGCAGAGTGAATGGCGCGGCCGCCCTCGGAGGCGCGTGAAAGGTCAAGCCATGAAGGAGTCGCCCGTGGAGAACCTCGTCAAGGAGCTTACCGAAGCCTACGGCCCTTCCGGGCAAGAGGAGGGGGTCCGCCGTCTGGTTATGGACCAGGTCCGGGGCAAGGCGGATGAGGTCCTCCTCTCTCCCATCGGCGACTTGCACGCCATCTTCAACAGGGGCGGCGCAACCAGGGTAATGCTGGCGGCACACCTGGACGAGGCGGGCGTCATCGTCTCCCACGTGGACGAGAACGGCTTCGCCCGCTTTCACGCTCTAGGCAACCTCGAGACCGAGACTCTCGTTGGCGGTCGTGTCCGCTTCGCCAGTGGGGCGATGGGGGTCATCGGAGCTGAGGAATGGCAGGACCGCGGCAAGGGCCTCGAGCTTGCCCAACTCTTCCTCGACTTCGGGGGCCGTTCCCCCGAGGACTGCCCCGTCAAGGCGGGCGACATCGGCGCCTTCGATCGACCCTTCGTCTCGCTGGGCACGCGTTGGGTCGCCAGGGCCATGGACGATCGGCTCGGCGTTGCCATCTTGATCGAGACGATGCGCCGCCTGAGGCGCACGCCCCATCTCGTGCAGTTCGTCTTCACCGTCCAGCATCAGGTGGGGGAGCTGGGCGCCCGCACTTCGGCCTACGGGCTCGATCCCCAGATCGGTCTGGCCGTCGGCGTTGCCCCCTCCGGCGATACCCCTCGGGCGCCCAAGAAGGCAGTTCGTCTTGGCAAGGGGCCGGCCATCCTGCTGCGCGACGCCCGGCTAGTCTCAGACCCACGTTGGGTGAACCTGATCGTGCAGCGGGCAGAAGCGGCGCAAATCCCCTACCAGATCGAGGTCTCGGACGACCGCACAACCGACGCCTCACCGATCCAGCTCACGCGGGCGGGTGTGCCGGCGGCAGGGATCTCCGTTCCCTGTCGCTATGTTCACACGCCATCAGGGATGGTCGATCGGCAAGACGTCGAGGACACGGTCCGGCTTCTACTGGAGATCCTGCGCCACCCCATCGCACTCAGCGACTAGGCGCGCCGCCGACTTCCGAAGTCCTGCCCCTACAGGACGGAGATCAGATCGGCCGGAGGCGCCTTGCCCACGGCGCTCCCGGGCACGCGCTCGTTCAACAGTCGCACGATGGCCTCTACTTCCCCTCCCTCGGCCAGGCGGAAGAGCTCGCCCAGGGCCGTGGTCAATGCCTCCCCTTCCAGCGCCTCCTCGTCCTCCAGCTGGACCACATCGGGATGGGCGGTCGGCTGATAGCGCATCCCCTCGTCCCACAGGCTCTCGCTCAGCTTCTCGCCCGGGCGGATCCCGGTGAACACAAACTCGATGTCCTTGCCCGGCACGAGCCCAGACAGCCGGACGAGGTCCTCCGCCAGACCGAGGATCGACACCTGTTCACCCATGCGCAGGACGAAGACCTCGCCCCCCTTGCCCATGGCGGCCGCCTGCAGCACGAGGTGGGAGGCTTCGGGGATCGTCATGAAGTAGCGCTTCATTTCGGGGTGGGTCACCGTCACCGGCCCACCACGGGCAATCTGACGCTTGAAGAGCGGCACGATGCTGCCGCGGCTCCCTAACACGTTGCCGAAGCGGACGGAGACAAAAGCCCGTCCGCTCCGCTGGGCCGCATCCCGGACGATCATCTCGGCCAGCCTTTTCGTCGCACCCATCACATTGGCCGGTTCCACAGCTTTGTCCGTCGAGATCAGGACGAGCCGCCCCGTGCCGCACTTGAGCGCCGCCTCGACGACGACCTGTGTTCCCAGGACATTGTTTGTGACGGCTTCTTCGGCGTTGACCTCCATGAGCGTCACGTGCTTGTGGGCTGCGGCGTGAAAGATGACCTCGGGGCGGTGTTCGCAGAACACATGCTCGATGCGCTCTGCGTCGCGGACATCGGCGACGACGGGGATCAGAGCCAGCTCGGGGAAGCTCTCCTTCAGCTCGACAAGGGCCTCGAAGATGCTGTTCTCCCCGTGACCGAGAAGGACCAGCTCGGCGGGACCCCAACGCGCCACCTGGCGGCAGAGTTCAAGGCCTATCGAGCCGCCCGCCCCTGTCACCAGCACCCTCCGATCCATGAGGGTCGCCGCGACGACGTCCTCATCAATCCGGGCGGGCTCCCGCCGAAGCAGGTCGTCGAGGGCGACCTCGCGTAGGCGGCTGACGCTGACCGTGCCGCCGATCAACTCGTAGATCCCCGGCATGGTACGGAAGGGGATACCTCGCTGACGACACAGGTCACTGACCAGGCGGACGACCGTCCCTGGTGCCGTAGGGATGGCGATGACCACCTCATGCGCCAGGTAGCGTTCCACCACGGTCGGCAGGTCCTTCAACATCCCCGCGACACGGACGCCGTGTATCTCCTTCTTCTGCTTCTCCTCGTCGTCATCAACGAAGGCCACTGGCCGTATGTGCGCCTGCGGGTTACGCTGCATCTCGCGCACGACCAGCGCTCCGGCGTCCCCCGCCCCCACGACGACCGCCCGCCGCATGCCCGCCACGCCGTCCGACTTCTGGCTGATCTGCCCGCCCTCGGCCAGGATGCGCACTGCCAGCCGCAGTCCGCCCACGCTGAACAGCGAAAGCAGCCAGTCAATCCCCAGGACCGACCGCGGAAAGTTCGGCAGCCCGCCGGCGACAATCACCAGCATCACTACCAGCACAACCACAACCGAAGCGGTGATGGTCGCCAAGCCGATGGTGAGAAGTTCCCGGATACTGGCGTACGCCCAATACCGCCGGTAGAGGCCGAACAGGTAGTACACAACCGGCTTGACTACCAGGGCGATGCCGATCATCACCGCGGCGTGTGGCAAGTAGCTGACGAAGACCCTCCCCAGGTCGAGACGAAGGGCGAAGCTGGCCAGGACCGAGGTAATGATCAGCACCAGGTCAGTCAGCAGGATGACCCGGTTCCGAATCTGCAACAGCGGCTTCACCGCCGGGCGAGGTTCTTTCCTGACTGGAACCATTCGATGGTTTCCCTTGTTCCTTCGTCCAGCGCGGTCGCGGGGCAGAAGCCAAGGCGCGCTTCGGCCAGACGGATGTCCGCCGCCGAGGTGCGGATGTCGCCCGGGCGGGGCGGCCCGTAGATCGCAGGCACCGAGCTTCCCAGCCGCCCACGGATCGAAGTGTACACGTCAAGGACGGAGATCGAGCGGCCTCCGGCGATGTTGAAGACCTCTCCGGCAGCGTCGCCAGCCTCTGCCGCCAGGATGAAGGCCCGGGCGGCATCGGTCACGAAGACGAAATCCCTCGTCTGGGTCCCATCGCCGTCGATCGTCGGGCTCTGGGAGGCGAGCATCTGCCGCACGAAGAGCGGGATCACGGCCGCGTAGGGCGAGTCTGGCGACTGACGCGGGCCATAGACGTTGAACAGCCGCAGACAGACGGTCGGCAGCCCGTAGGCCGATGAGTAGAGCCGGGCAGCTCCTTCCATCGCCAGCTTCGAGGCCCCATAGGCGGATACCGGCCAGGTCGGCGTGCTCTCGTCAACGCAGCCCTCAACGCTCCCATAGACCGCCGCCGAGGAGGCCAGAACCACACGGCGCACCCGCGCTTCTGCGGATTCCGCCAGGACATTGAGCGATCCGGTCAGGTTGACCGCGTAGCAGCCGAGAGGATCGGCAACCGACTCGGCCACCGAGACCAGAGCTGCCAGGTGGAAGACGAAATCCACGTCCCGGACCGCCTGTGTGACGGCCGACGGGTGCCTGATGTCCCCGATGCGCAGATCGACCGCCAGCGCCTCCAGGTTCTCCTCTCGACCCGTCGTGAGGTTGTCCAGCACCCGCACCTGGTGGCCGCGCTCGAGCAGCGCCCGGACGAGGTGAGATCCGATGAACCCCGCGCCTCCGGTGACCAAGGCCTTGGCCAAATCAGACTCCCCTGAACCCAATCACCGAGCCGATCGTCCGCAGGATGATCCACAGGTCCAGCCACAGGCTGCGGTGCTTGATGTAGTAGAGGTCATATTCGAGCTTCTCGGCAGACCCTTCGACTGAGGCGCCCTTCCCATAGTTCACCTGGGCCCAGCCCCCTGCCCCCGGCTTGACCAGCAATCGGGCCCGGTAGAATGGAATCTTCTTCTCAAGCTCGGCCACCAACTCGGGCCGCTCGGGCCTCGGGCCCACGAGGCTCATATCGCCCATGAGGACGTTCCAGAACTGCGGGAACTCGTCCAGGTGCATCTTGCGCAGCAGCGAGCCGACCCGCGTCGTTCGGGGGTCGCCCTCCTGGGCCCAATGTGGCCGCCCATCGGCCTCAGCGTCCTGCCGCATCGTCCGGAACTTGACGACGGTGTATGGGCGGCCTCCCTGGCCCAGCCTCGCCTGGCGGAAGAAGACCGGCCGCCCGCTCTCCAGCACAACCGCCAGCGATATCCAGGGCAGGAAGACGGCCAGGACAAGCAGCCCGGCCAGCGCGCCGACGATGTCCATCAGTCGCTTAACCAGCAGGTACAACCCGCTGACCCGAACCTCATCCACGAAGGAGCGGAGCAGCCAGTCGGACTCCAGGTGGCGAATGGGGACCCGGCCCAGCAGCTCCTCATAGGTCACAGCCATCCGGGTAATCTCGACTCCCCGCTCCTGCGCGTCGAGCAGAGCCTGGAACATGGCGCCGTTCATCTCGCCGGTGATGGCCACGATGATCTCGGAGACATCGCCCTCCTCGACGATGCGGAGGAGCTGCGTGCTATTCCCCAACACCGGGACGCCGTCAAAGGCCGCCCCTACCTTAGCCGGATCATCATCCACCAGGCCGGCCACCAGGAACGGCGGCGGTTTCAGCTCCTTGACAATGTGAAGCAGCGTCCGCCCGCTGGTCCCCGCGCCGACAATCAGGACCCGTCGCAGGAAGGCCGGGGCAGTGAAGACCCGGACATATACCCGGCGCCAGCCAAGGGTGAGGATCGTCGTGAGGACCAGAAAGTAGAGGATGCCGCGACGGGGGAGTGAGCCCGGCTGCGAACTGAAGTAGACCAACAGGTAGAGCACGATGCCTGCGCCGGCCGCCAGGATGACACCCTGTGCGGTGCTGCGCCAGGATGAGGCGCGATGGACATCGTACTGGTTCACCATCAGAAGCAACCACACCAGGGGGAGCGCCACAAACCACGCCGCCCGACCCTGGACGAACTCGGGTGTCCAGCCAAGCCAGTCGAATTGGGCCCACAGCATCAGGGCGAGGTAGGTCGCAACGGATGCCGCGGCCGCATCGCCTAGGATCAGCAGCAGCCGCCGCTCCCCCAGGCGCAGGTGCAGCCGGCCTATCCTACCGCCCGGTCGACTCACCCCGGCCTCCGGTTGCCCAACAGAGGAGACCCCACAAGAACCCCCCACCCCAACAGAGATGCATGGTCCAGACCGCCAGCGGGAAGCCGACGCCAAGCATCCCATCCCGTCTGGACAAAGCCTCGGCGACGCCGACGCCGACCGAGGTCAGGACGTACAAGGTCAATTGTACCCCGAGCAACGCCCAGGCCGGCGGCCAGAAGACGCCGGCCAGCGCCAAGCCAACTCCGAGCAGGACGAACAGAGGCGGAAGGGCCTGCCGCCAGCGGATCGTTTCCGGCTGCTTGACCAGCATGCGGGCCTTCCAGAAGCCGTAGCGGGCATATTGCCGGGCCAGCTCGCCCAGGGACTCTCGGGCGAAGTAGACTGAACGGATGGAGGGATCAAGCCAGATTAGTCCCCCGGCCCGCCGGAGACGGGCGTTCAGATCGTAGTCCTCGTTGGTGCGAAGCCGCTCATCGTACTTGCCGACCCGATCGAGCCACTGGCGAGGAAAGGTGCCGAAGGGCACGGTGTCCGCCTGCCCCTCGACGCCGCTCGTCCGGTAGCGGGCGTCGCCTGCCCCGAGCCAATGCCCCGCCGCGACCGCAATCGCCCGAGCGAGCCAGCCTCCGCCAGAGGGCCGGATCTCCCAGACACCCCCGGCGTTGGCCGCGCCAGTGCGCTCGAGTGCTTCGAGACTCCGCCCCACGTAGTCCGGATAGGGCAGCGAGTGAGCATCCAGGCGGACGATCACGCTCCCTTGGGCATGCTCAATCGCCCGATTGAGCGCGGCCGGGATGTTCCGTTCTGGGTTGTCGATCAATCGGATGGCCAGCTCGGGGTGCTCCCCAGCGAAGGCTTGAATCGCCTCGCGGGTGCCGTCGGTGGACATCCCGTCGGCGATGACGACCTCCATGTCCTCCAGAGGAACCGTCTGCCGGCAGATGGCCTCGAGGAGCTGGCCAATGGTGCGGCGCTCGTTGTAGCAAGGGATGATAATCGAAACCCTCAATCCCATTTGCCTCACCACCTGCCGACTCTTCCGGCCCGATCGGCGCTCCCCGCCGCCTTGCGGAGGTTTCGGGATTCCGAGCCCTAGCAGGGTACGGAAAAACGGTCTATCACATCGAACCCCCACCCCGTTCGCCTGTGGCCGCGCCACCGGCGCACACCAGCCCTGGCGGGCGGTGCCAGGGGGCACAGGCGAACGGGGTGAGGCGCAAACAGATCTTCTTCCGCATGCTCGTAGAGGCCAGCCGCTAGTCGCCCAATCGAGCCTGGGCGCACGAATCACGCCTCTCGCATCGGAGGCAGGACCTCAAGAGCTACGATGGCGGCGATCCCTAGGAGGACAGTCGCGGCAAAGACCAGATTCGCCACCAGGACCGTGGCATCCAGCGCGATGAACGCCACCAGACCAAGGAGAATCGCCACAACCTGCATGGCGATGACGGCCCGGGTTGAGTCAAGCCCCAGGCGAAGGAGGCGGTGGTAGGTATGGTCATGGCCTGCCCGATGGACCGGGAGCCTACGCCGCAAGCGGGAGACCACCACCAGGGTCATATCGAAGATCGGCACGCCCAGGACGAGGATCGGCGTGAACCACGATACGCCTTGCGGAAGGAGCGCACGACCAGGGGAGTAGGCGATGCCAACCGCTGCCAGGAGAAAGCCAAGAAGCTGCGCGCCGGCATCCCCCAGGAACATGCGGGCCGGGGCCGCGCTGAAGAAGAAGGCCCCCACGGCAGCCCCCAGCATCGCAGCCGCCAGCGCAGCCAGAACCGGCTGAGCCGAGTCAATCGTGACCAACATGAAGAAGGCGGAGGCGATCGCTCCCAACCCGAGCGCCAGACCATCCATGCTGTCCACGAAGTTGAAAGCATTGGTCAGCCCGATAATCCAAAGCGCCGTGATCACCAGGTCGAGCCACGCAAAGCGGGTTATCCGCACCTGGACGGTGAAGACGACTAGCACAAGCGTTGCCAGGATCTGGCCAGCGAGCTTCTGGTAGGGCGGCAGGCTGAAGCGATCATCCAGGACCCCCCAGACCAGCATGATGGCGCCGCCCAGGAAGATGCCGGTGACCTGCCGATCGATGGCAGGCCGCAGGAGCAGGTAGGCGATCCCCATGGCGCACGCCAGGACCAAGCCGCCGGCCAGGGCCGTTGGGCTCGCATGCGTCTTGTGCGGCGCCGAACCCGGTACATCCATCAGCCCAACCCTGCGGCAGAACCAGACGGCCAGCGGAGAGGCAAGCAAGGCGCCGCAGGCGGCAACCAGGATTAGCGGAAAGAGATCCGCCAGACGGGTGATGGCGAGGGAGACGAGGCCAAGGCGCGTCATCACGTGGACGGTGCCCATCCGTTCAGAGGCAGGCCAGAGGTAGGAGACGCGAGAGTCGGGCTGGGGCAGTGCAGGGGGCGGTCGGGGCCCATCATTCCTCACCCACGGCTGGCGCCGGGGCAGTCGTCATCTGCCCAATCGCCGCGGTGAGCAGTCCAAGGATGATCCACATTTGGGGTAGGGCAAAGGTGTCCAGGCTGAATCCTTCGGCGAGCTGGGCCAGAAGCGCCAGGCTTGCCGCCAGCCCAATGACGGCCTTGACCTCACTGGCTCGCAAATGCAGCATGCGAGACCCGAACCATAACAGGATCAGCCAGACCGCGAACACCCCAAAACCGACGATTCCTGTCTCAGCCAGCAGGCGCACCCATAGGTTCTTCGGGTTGAGGAAGTCCGGGTTGTCGGTATCCAGAGCCGCTCGAACCTCAACCAACTGGTAGCCATACGCCGGGATGGTCTTGGGGAAGAAGAAGCCCGCGTTTCCCAAACCAACGCCCAGGACCGGATAGGACTCGAAGACGCGGTAGCCAGCAACCCAGTATACCACCCGCTCTGCGAAGGCCATCCGGTTGGCCACCTCATACACCCATTCCTGTCGATACTCCCGCCGGATCTCGACCAGCTGACTTGGCAACACGAACAGTCGTCCCATGCGGGGATCTACTTTGCTTACGCCCCAAGCCGCCCCAAGCAGCAGGCCGAGCAGGCAGGCTGTCGTCACAAAGAAGAACAGGAGGCGGATAGCCGGGGCGCGGCGGCTGCGTTCCTGCTCCCGCCTACCGGGAAGGTGCGCCACAAGGCGCCCAACCAGCCGCCACGAGCCCAGGACGTAGAGAAAGACCACCATGACGAGGATGCTAATCAGGCCAATTCTCGACTGGACCAGCAGGAAGATCCCGAACCCCCAAAAGAGCAAGGCCAACTCTGCCGTCAGAAATCGGCCGAGGCGGGGGAACACGCTGTAGGCTCGTAGAACGCTCGCCAGCCAGAGCGGCAGGTAAAGCAGCACCAGCTGGTTTCCCAGCCAGGATGGCTCGTAGGCCATGCCAGTGACCCGGTTGGGCAGCATGTCCCGCACCGAGATCAAACGATGGAGAACGTTGATCTGGATTGGCACCCCTCGACTGGTATCCAGCACGATCCAGGCCTGCACGGTGGCCCAGCAAAGCATCAGGATCGCCCCCAGGTAGAGCGCCCGCAGGCTTGCCCGGAGCTTCCCGTCCGTCGTCGGCATCCCGCTGGCGCAGAGATAGAACCCGAGGCCGACCCCAAGGGTCACGATTGCCCGGATCTCCCGCCCAAACATGCTCTGACCCTTGAAAGGCAATATCGGGAGGAAGAATGAGGCGCAGGCACTGATCAAAACGACGCCGGTGAAGAGCAGCATGGGCCACACTGCGGCCGGGAGCTTCCCTCCCCGCCACAGGTGTGGCAGCAACCAGGCCACCAGGAGGAAGGCCAAGGGAACCATCGCCAGGGGCGCGACCAGCGTGGCGCTGGGGTAGCGGCTCATGACGCGGGCCACTAGCGGGGAACTCGTCACTGGAACGACGGCCAGCAGAACCAGCCAGGCAGCCCACGTCAGCCGGGAGCCCCACACCTTGAGCCGCCCCAGCCAAGCAGCCCGGTTCACGAAGAGCGCCTCGTGAGCGCCGCGCTTGGCCGCGCCCGGGACGTGGTTGCCGGGCGACGGGTCGCTCGCCCACCCTTCGCCCACCGAGGAGGCTTGGCCCTCATCCTTTCCCTCGTTGTTGCCGCATCCATCCACCCTCCCGAGCGAGGGCGAGACCGGCTCCCAGCAGAAGCCCAATCAGTGCCCCCGCCAGGATGAGCGTCCCCCTGCCCCGGATGACAGGCGCCGCGGGCGCGGAAGCTCGCTCGAGCAGGCTGAAGCTCATCGCAGGCAGGATTCCGCGACTCAGGGAAGCCTCTTCCTGCAACGCCTGGATCACCGAATCCGGACCTGGCGTGGGCGACCCAATCTGGCACACCCAACCCACGCTCGCTCCCTCTCCCTCGCCATTGGGCTCCAGCCGGCAGCCAAGCCCGAAGTAGGTGGACTGCAGATCCGCTGCCCTCCAGGCGTGCAGGGAGGCTTCTTCGAGCTGCGTCAGGGCACTTTCGGCCCAGGCATTGGCAAGCCTGGCGGCAGCCTCTGGGTCGGTGTCGACGGCGATCAGCTCCCAGCGGCCGGCTCGGTTCTCCAGGAGCAGATGCTCACGTAATGCCTGCAGGTCCGCCGGCGCCGCCCCGCCGAGGAGGGAGCGCGTCGCCTCCAGGGTATCATCAGCCAGCAGGAGCTCCCGGACACGCTGAGACGCATCATGCCTGCCGTTGTCATCCAACGGCAAGGCGCGGGCATAGTCGACGTCGATCCCCAGCGCCGAGGCGGCCTCATAGAGCGGAGGCCGGAGGTAACTCAGGCCGTATCCGACGAGCCCTCCCAGGACTGCTAGGATCAGGATGAGAGGCCAGCCTGCAAGCACCCTCCGGAAGACCTGGCTGGGATCGATCTCCTGTGTGACCAAGGATTGTGACTCCTGAACTCTCGCGACGCGATCCGGGTCCGTCGATGCCCGCACCCTACAATCCTACTCCCGAGTCCGGCCTTCGACTGTCCCTGGCCCGATCAGAATCTGACACGCGGCCCTTGGGACAGGGTGCCAACCGCTATGTCGACGGACACCTGTCGGGGGCCCGGGCTTCTCCACCGCGCGTCTAGCGCCTCGACGCTGCACTCACCTCGCGCAGCAGCTCGCGATACCTGGCCGTGATGGCCGGCCGACCGAAGCAGGCCTCGACGTAAGGCCGCCCCCTCCGACCGTAGCCTTGCCGTCCGGCCGGATCCTCCCGCAACCTGCGGATGGCGTCTGCCAGAGCAAGAGGATCCTCGGGCGGGACCCACACGCCGCAATCAGCTGCCTGCACAAGGTCGGCGATCTCCGAGTCCTCCGGGACGGCGGCCAGCATTGGGCGTCCGCTGGCCATGATGCCGTAGGCCTTGCTCGGCACGCTGAGCGTCCCCATGTTCTTTCGAAGCGTCACTAGCGAGACATCCGCAGCGCCGAGAACCTCTGACAGCCGCTCTCGCGGCTGTGTGGTGACAAAGCGCACGTTGGGGAGACCCAGCCTCTCAGCCTGGGCCACCGTCTCCGCCTTGGCGCTTCCCTCTCCAACGAACAGGAACACGATCTGCGGGTCCTGCCTCAGACAGTCAGCCGCGTCGACGATCACGCTCAGAGCGGCGGCGTAACCCAAGTTCCCGGCGAAGAGGACGACGAAGCGGTCGTCCAAGCCAAGCTCCTGACGAAAGCGGTTCCGTCCCTCCATGGGACGCACAGCCTCGACATCGACCCAGTTAGGGATGACGGCAACTTCGGCGTCCGGGACGCCTTTGGCCAGCAGGTTTCGACGCATCCCCTCCGAAACGACGACGACCCGAGCCGAGACACGGTAGACCGTGCGCTCGAGCCAGCGGAAGATCGCCAGCAAGAGGCCCGGGCGCAGGCGGCCGATGCTGACCAGACCGTCCGGCCAGATATCCTGGGCATTGAAGACCACGGGCGTTCCGTGGACGAGGCCGGTGATCCAGCCCGTGAGGCCCACCGTAATCGGCGGCGCGACACACAGGATCACATCCGGCTTACGGCTGCGCAGCGCGGC
>CAYQUY010000050.1:0-11608 GCA_964420755.1 uncultured Anaerolineaceae bacterium | reverse complement strand
GCAGACCCACTTGGCCCCGTCAGGCCGGCGGAGGTCGTCGACGGTGAAGAAGAGGTACGGCGGGCAGGTTTCTCCCATCGCGGGCAGGCCGCGGTCACGGGCATAGCGAAGCTGGTCCACTTCGCCAGCCACGTTCATGTGCACAATATACAGCGCCGCCCCGGCCTCGGCTGCCAGAGCAATGCCTCGCAGGGCGCTCTCGACAGCCCCCCAGGCGGGGCGGGTGAGCGCATGCCACTCGGGGGAAGTGTGGCCGGCCGCCAAAGCCTCCGTGGTCAGCAACTCGATCACGTCGCCGTTCTCGGCGTGGAGCATGGTCAGCAGGCCGTGCCTGGCCGCCACACGCATGACCTGGAAGATCTCCCCATCCTGGAGGCGGAAACGGCCATTGTAGGCGGTGAAGACCTTGAGGGAAGCGATCCCCTCGTCCGCGAGCCGTGGGATCTCCTCCAAGACGCTGCGGTCGAGACGGGTGACGTTCATGTGCAGGCCGTAGTCAACAGCGGCCTTGGGGTCGGCCTTGGCCCGCCAGACCTCCACCCCCGCCCTCAGCGGGCCTGCCTCCGGCTGGGGGACGAAGTCCAGCACCGTCGTCGTCCCGCCGAAAGCCGCCGCCTTCATGCCAGTGTAGTGATCATCCGAAGACACCGTGCCGAACATCGGCAGGTCCAGGTGGACATGGGGATCGACACCGCCGGGCAATACCAGCTTGCCGGAAGCAGGGATCACCTGGGCGCCCTCGGCCTTCAGATCCTGACCGACAGCCGCTATCGTCTCACCTTCGATGAGGATATCGGCGATGAAGGAATCGGTTGCGGTGATCAGTGTCCCGCCCCGGACAAGCGTCTTCGTCATCAAGAGAGCCCTCCTGGCGGCGAATTATACAGGACGACAGACGACGGACGATGGACCACGGTCTATGGTCTATCGTCCGTCGTCCGCTCTCGCAGCAGCCGCCACAATCGGTCTTGCCCCTGCGACGGAGGCACCGTCAGGTCTTTGACGTCGGTGGCAGAGAGCAGGCGGGCGCCGGTGGTATAGAAGAAGACGATCCGGCGCCAGCGCCGGGCGGGGATCGCCCGAGGCAGGGGCTCGACCGGCCCAAGCTGCACCTTGTAGTACGGCTCATCCGCCGCCGGATGATCAGGCTCGTCGCGCAATATGTCGCCCCGAGTGGTCAACTCGTAGCCGCGGACAGGGGCGACGTAACGGACGGCGTGCTTCTCCTCTCCGAAGACACCCGTCTGGTAGAAGGCGATCCAATCCACCCGTATCGTCTTGGGAGCTGTGCGGAGTGGGATGCGATACCAGCCCAGAACACGAGCAATCTCCAGATCACGCCGAGTGCGGAGAACAGCTACCAGCACGAGATCATCTGGATGAATGTCAGGCATTTCGTCCCCCTTGAGCAGACGATGGATCATGGACGATAGACGATGGTCTATGGTCCGTGGTCCATCGTCTGCTCCTGCTATAGCTTCTTCACCAACCCGACCCTGGCGTTGAACTCTTCGATCAGCGCGTCGATCTCAGGGACTTGTCGTTGGGTGCGGGTCCAATACTCAGGATCGTCCCATTGGGCCAGGATCTCCGGGTAGGTGCGTCCTTGCTGCTCGACCCACGTGTAGTATTTCAGGTTGTGGATCCGTCGACGGTCGGTATGGCGCAGCTCGAGAAGGCTATCGGTCGTCAGGCCCTGGAGATAACGGGCGAAGTGGGCCGCGGCGTCGACCTCACGGTACTCGCCGAACTCCTGGGCCATCTCGCGCAGGCGGCTCTGGTAAAGCTCCATCGAGTCGGTCAGAGTAGTGAGCACGACGTCATGCTCGCCCAGCTCATAGTACTTGGCGAACTTGATGGCCATAGTCAGGTTAGCGATGGCGGAGAAGCCAAGCAGGTCGAGACGTTCTACCAGCGCCTGGGGGACCCCCTGCCGCACCAGATAGGCCCGGCCGGCGGGCTCGTTGAAAAGCCGCGCCAGGTTGACGATGCAGCTGTCATCGAGCGCCATCACCAGATCGGTGTTCCTGATATTGTGGATCCAGGGCACGTGCTTGTCGCCGATGCCTTCGATGCGGTGGGCGCCGAAGCCATTCTCCAGCAGTGTTGGGCATTGGGCGGCCTCGCCGGCGGCGACCTTGCTGGCCGGGTAGACCTGCTTGAGGTAATCGCCGCAAGCGATTGTCCCCGCCGAGCCGGTGGTCAGGACGACGCCGCGGTAGGTGTCGCGCGGCCCAAGCGCCCGCTGCAACACTTCATGCATGGCATGCCCGGTGAGCTCATAGTGCCACAGGTAGTTGCCGAACTCATCGAACTGGTTGAAGATCATCAGGTCCTGGCCGGAGCGGCGCAACTCCCAGCACTTGTCGAAGATCTCCTTGACGTTCGATTCGCTGCCGGGTGTGGGGATCACTTCGCCGGCGATCCTAGACAGCCATTCAAAGCGCTCGCGGCTCATGCCCTCCGGCAGGATGGCAATCGACTCACAAGCCAGGAGAGCCGAGTCATAGGCGCCGCCGCGGCAGTAGTTTCCCGTCGAGGGCCAGACAGCCTTCTGCGTCGTCGGATCGAACTGGCCGGTGACCAGGCGCGGCACCAAGCAGCCGAAGGCGGCGCCCACCTTGTGCGAGCCGGTAGGGAACCACTTGCCCACCAGGCCGATAATGCGTGCCTCAACCCCCGTCAGGCTCGAGGGGAATTCGAGAGTGTTGACCTGGCCGAAGCCCCCGCCTCTGGCGATCGGCTCGTTCTTCCAGGTGATGCGAAAGAGGTTGCGGGGATTCACGTCCCAGAGGCCGGTGGCATGCAACTCCTCCTTGATCCCGGAGGGGACGCGGCTCGGGTCTCTCATCTGGGCGAAGGTTGGGATAATGATGTTGCGCTCGCGCGCCCTCTTGATCGCCCGCTCCAACCTTTCGTTGTCAACCTTCAGGTCAATCATGGTCTTCCTTCTCTCCCTGCGCCGCCGGGAAAGGCGGGAAACGCAGCCATAGCCGTGCATCCCCGATGGAGGCGGTCCGGATGCCTGGGGTCTAGTCTCTGGCGCCGCCTAGCCCCTGCCCTTATCAAGGGGCGGAGGCGGGCCTCGCCGTAGGATATAGAGGGGTCGGGCCTTGGCCTCGTCGTACAGCCGGCCAATATACTCACCCAGGATCCCAAGCGAGATGAGCTGGACACCCCCCAGGAACAGCACGGCGATCAACGTCGTGGCCTGGCCCGCGAAAGCCCGGGTGCCCAGGAGCCGCAGGATAATCACGACCGGGATCGCCAAAACGCTGATACCGGCACTGACGAAGCCCAGGTAGGTCGCGATCTGGAGAGGGAAATAGGAGAAGCCCGTCACGGCGTTCAACGCCAGGCGCAGCATCTTGCGGAACGGGTACTTCGTCACCCCTGCGAACCTGGCCGCCCGCTTGTAGCGCACGCCGGTCTGCCGGAACCCTACCCAGGATGCCATTCCCCGTAGGAATCGGTGCCGCTCACGCATCTGTTTGAGCGTGTCGACCACCTGCCGATCGAGCAACCGGAAGTCGCCTGTATCGAGGGGAATCTTGACGTCAGTAATCCGAGAGATCAGGCGGTAGAAGATGGAGGCCGTGACCCTCTTGAACCAGGTCTCGCCTTCCCGCTCCTGGCGGACTGCGTAGACGACCTCATAGCCCTCCCGCCACTTGGCCACCAGCTCGGGGATGACCTCGGGGGGGTCTTGCAGGTCTGCGTCGATGACCACGACCGCCTCTCCCCGGCTGTAGTCCAGGCCGGCGGTCACTGCGATTTGGTGACCGAAGTTGCGGGCGAAGTAAAGGGGATGCACATGGGCATCCTCGGCCGCCAGCGCCGCCATCGCCTGCGTGGATCCATCCGTGCAGCCATCATCGACCAGGATCAGCTCCCAGGTCTCTCCCAGCCCTTCCATCACCTGGCGCACTCGTCGGTGAAGCTCGGGCAGCGAGCCCACCTCGTTGAACACCGGTGCCACGACGGAGAACGTCACCGCCTCTTGCATCCCACTATCTCCCGCCAAGGGAGTGCCTTGGCCCGCCCCTACGTCATCCCCAGCGCTTTGCGCAGGGCTCCCAGCGTTGGCTCAATCACCCTGGCCTCGCCGGCAGCCTGCATCGCCGAGCGCACATCCTTCAGGCCGTTCCCCGTAATCAGGACCAGGATCCTGTCCTCGCGGCCGACTTTACCATCGGCCGCGGCTTTCACCAAGCCGGCATAGCCGGTTGCGCCGGCTGGTTCGGCGAAGACAGCGGCCTTGCGCCCCAGCTCGCGCATGGCGGAAAGGATCTCGGCGTCAGTCACGCGGATGTAGGCGCCCCCGGTCTGGGTCGCGGCCCGCAGGCCCCGCAGCCCATCCAGCGGCAGGTCGACGGAGATGCTATCGGCGATGGTGTTGGCCCGCACCGGCGTGATGGCCTCCGTACCGGCGGCGAAGGCATTGTAGATCGCGGCTGAGCCTTCGGACTGGACGCCGAAGAGGCGCGGGGCCTTCTCGATCCACCCTAGCTCGACCAGGTCCTTGAAGCCCTTGTGCACTCCAGAGATGATGTTCCCGTCGCCAACCGGAACGAAGACGGCATCGGGCGCCATCCATTGCCGTAGAGGCACGCCATGGCGTGCCCCTACGGAGGCCGTCCATTGCTCGCAGATTTCATAGGCCGCCGTCTTCTTGCCCTCCACCGTGAAAGGGTTGTAGCCAGTGTTGCGGCAATACCAGCCGAAGGCCTGAGAGGCCTGGCGAGAGAGGCCGGCGGCGGCGCCGTAGGTGCCATCCACGAGCAGCACCCTTGCCCCGAAGATCAACAGCTGCGCCACCTTCGCTTGAGGCGCCGTCTTGGGGACGAGGATGACCGCCGGCAGTCCGGCCGCGGCCGCCATCCCCGCCAGCGCCGCGCCGGCGTTGCCGGATGAGGCGGTCACGACCATCTCGGCCCCGATCGCCTGCGCGCGGGCTACGACGACGGCGCTGGCCCGGTCCTTCAGCGAGGCCGTCGGGTTGCGCCCCTCATCCTTGACCCAGAGGTGACGCAGCCCCAGATCCTGCGCCAGACGAGGCGCCGAGACCACCGGCGTCCAGCCCACCGACCGCAGCGGCGTGCCGGCGTGCCCCGGATCCTGAACGGGCAGCAACGGGAGGTAGCGCCAGATCGAGGCCTCGGTCGAAGCCTGGATGGCGGCGGGCTTCACCCTCCGCCGAATGGCCCGATAGTCCAGCACCACATCCAGGTTCCCCCCGTCGGCCGGGCACTGGTAGGTCAATTCCTCAAGCCCATACTCGTGGCCGCAGACCGAGCAGCGATAGCCGAGAGCCTTGCCCATGACCTGTCGCCTCATTCCTGCTCAAACGGCATGCCGAGCGAGGCTGGCGGGGAGGCACGCAGCGAGCGCAGCAACCGGGCCACCACCCCGCGGGCATTCTCCGGCAGGGCTGCCAGTGTGCGTTCAACCCACTCCGCGTTCCCCACATTGACCAGGAGGAGCGTCAGGATCATGAGCGGGAATGGGGCCACCTGGAGCACCTGGGAGGGGATGCCGGGCAGTCTCGACTGAAGGACGAGCCCCAGCCACTGAAGCAGCGCGAAGAGATACGCACCCACCGCAGCCCGGAGCGGGTTCCAGCCGCCGAAGATCGTGATCGCTAGGGCGATCCAGCCGATGCCGTCCAGCCCAGACAGCGGCCCCATCCAGCCAGCTTTGACGCTGAGAGAATAGGCCGGGCCTGCAATCCCGATGAATGCTCCGCCGAGGACCGTGTACAGATAGCGCTGATGATTGACGTTGGCCCCCCGCACGAAGGCTGCCGCCGGACGCTCTCCAATCCCCCGCAGCATCAACCCCGGACGGGTGCGGAAGATCCAGAGCCAAGCCAGGAAGATGAGTCCGTAGCTGAAGTAGGTGATGAGATCCTGGCGGAAGAGAAGCTGTCCGAGGACAGGGACGTCCCGCAGGCCCGGGATCGCCCAAACAGGCAGGCGCGGCCCGGGGAGGTTCATGTAGGGAACGCCCAGGAAGTAGGACAGGTCCCGACAGGCAAGAGCCAGGACAAACCCAACCGCCACCTGGGACTGCCTAAGGGCGATGCTACTAAAGGCAACGATCAGGGAGACGAACGCCCCTATCAGGGAGCCGACCAGGAAGCCGAGCACCAGGCTGTCGGACTCGTAAGCAACGGCAAAGGCCCCCATGGCCGACAACAGGATGGTCCCGTTCATCGACAGGTTGATGAGTCCGGCCCGCTCGGTGATGGTCTCACCGATTACGGCAAGTAGGACCGGCGCAGCCGCCGCCAGGACGCCCGCCAGGCCCGTCAGGAGGACGTTCGTCTCCATCGCGGCTCCCACTGCATCTTCAGAAAGCGCTGGCGTGCGCCCTCTCCCAGGAGGACCAGCAGCACCAGGAAGCTCTGCAAGACACCGGAGAAGGATGAGTCCAATTGATAGAGGAGCTGCAGCTGGACGCTGCCCGTGTTCAGTGAAGCGAAGAAGAAGGCCACCGGGGCGGCCCAGACCGCCTGGTAGTTCACCAGCATGGCCACGAGCAACCCCAGGAAGCCGTAGCCGTTGGAGATGTTCGGCAGCAGGCGGTGGTAGACGGCCGTCACCTGGATGGCTCCTGCCAGGCCAGCCAGCGCCCCGCACAACAGGAAGGCAAACATGCTGTACTGCCAGGTCGGGACGCCCATCAGGAAGGCCGCCTTCACATTCTTGCCGACCGCCTTCAGGCGCAGACCGAAGTGGGTGCCCCGCAGCAGAACATAGACGAGGACGATGGCCAGGATGGAGATCCCCAGTGCCCAGGGACTCAGCTGCATGTCTGGCAAAGTTGGCAGCCAAAGGATCCGGTCGAAGGGCTGCGTGCCCGACATCGAGCCAGTCCCGGGCCGCTTCCAGGGGCCAAAGACCAGGTAGATCGTCAGGGCGGTGGAGACGAAGTTCAAGCCCAGTCCGCCGAAAATCTCATTGACGCCGCCAAACGTCTTGAGGGCGCCAGCCAGCGCCGCCCAGAGTGCGCCTCCGACTGCCCCCCAAAGGATGCCGAGGGCGATAATCACCCCTGGCGTGACGTCGGTGTGCTGGAGCGACCGCAGCATCCATGTGGCGAAGATCGCCCCCACCGCCATCTGCCCTTCTGCGCCGATATTCCACAAGCCCGCCGCGAACGTGATCAGCACGCCGGCCGAGGTCAACAACAGGGGCGACCAGGAGATCAGCAGACTCTCGAAACTGCTGGACGAGCCGAAGGCACCGCGCAGGATGCTGGCATAGGCCTCGAGAGGCGGTGCTCCGACGGCGAGCAGGATCACGGTCGTGATCAGCAGCGCGACGACCAGGGCACCGACCTGAAAGATGACATTGACCCAAAGACCCTTCTTCATGCAGACTTCCCGGGGATGATCTCCGGCCAGCCCTTCCCTCCGATCAACTGGCCTAGCACCTCACTGGTCAGGCTTCCGGCGTCGAGCGGTGGGGTCACCTTCCCACCGAAGAACACGAGAACCCGGTCGCTGTAATGGAGGATCTCCTCCAGGTCAGATGAAATGAAGATGATCGAGGTCCCCTGTCGGCAGCGCTCTTTCAACTTCGACCAGATGTAGACGGTTGACTCGATATCCAGGCCGCGAGTGGGGTGCTCAAGCAACAGCAGGGTCAGTGGCTGCCTCAGCAAGGCCAGTAGGGCGCGTTGCTGATTGCCGCCCGAGAGCGCCTCTACCCGACTGGAGGGGGTCCCGTGGATGTTGAAATCGTCGATTCGCGTCTGGGCTAGCCGCCGCCCCCCTTCCCAGTCAACGAAGAAGCCGTCCGGCTCCTCCGCCAGCACGAAATGCTCGGTCAAGCTGAGGCCCGTCGCCAGGCCCTCCTCCAGGCGGGAGGCTGGCAGGAAGGCTGCGCCCTGGTGCTTGAAGGCATGATAGGACCGGCCGGTCAGTTCCTTGCCACGCAGGACGATCTGTCCCCCGACCGTCCGCACCAGCCCGGCGACCGAACGCAGGAAGAGGGCCTGCCCGCTGCCTTCCATCCCTGCCAGGCCGATCACTTCCCCGGAATGCACCTCTAGCGAGAGGTTCCGAACCTTGAGGCGGTAGTCCTCGACTGAAAGGTCTTTGAGAGAAAGGATGGTCTCTGCGCCGACGCAAGGGCTGCGAGCTTCGACCTCGATGGCCTTGCCGAACATCATCTCGACCAGCTTGCTGGTCTCGTATGGCGGCTGCGTTTCCCCCACCAGGTATCCCTGGCGCAGGACGGCCACGCGGTGACAGAGACCTTCGACCTCTTCAAGCTTGTGTGAGACGAACAAGACTGTCTTTCCCTGCTCGGCCAGGAGCCGAAGGGCGGCGAAGAGCTTCTCCTTCTGGGCCGCGCTGATGCCGGTGGTCGGCTCGTCGAAGATGAGCACCCGCACCCCCCACCACAGCAGCCGCAGGATCTCGAGTTGTTGGCGCTCACCGACGGTGAGCGAGTCGACATAGGCCTCGGGATCGATGGCGAACCCGAACTGACCGGCCAGCTCTCGGAAGTCTCGAACAGCGGCTGCCCGGTCGGGAAAGAGGCCTCCCTCACGCCCCAGGATGAAGTCGTCGATGATGCGAAGCGGCGGGAAATCCAGTGGGTCCTGGTGGAGCATGCCGACCCCCTGCCGGATGGCATCCGCCGGTGAATGGATGAGGGCCGGGCGGCCGTCCAGCAGAATCTCGCCTCTGTCCGCCCGGATGAACCCAGACAGAACCTTCATCAGGGTGCTCTTGCCGGCGCCGTTCTCCCCCAGGATGCCCTGGATCGTCCCGGCCGGGATGCTCAAGTTGATGCCGACATTGGCCCGCACGGTGCCAAAGCTCTTGTGGATGTCCCTGAGTTCGACGTTCATCACGCATTTCCACAAAGGGGGAAGGCAGAGGCCTTCCCCCTCTCATGGTGAAAGTCTCTTACTGGGAGACGCTCTGGCCTTCCATGCCCTCAAGCAGCTGGGGCAGGTACCAGACCTCCTGATCGGTCCCAACCTGGCCGTCGGTCAGGTAAACGGTGTGGTCTTGCAGGTTGATCGGGCCGGTCCACAGGTTCAAGCCGCCAGCCAGGGCAGCGATGAACTCGTTGAGGCTCGTGGTGGCCCCGGCGCTCAGCCCCGGGCCAACCACGAAACCGACCGCACTGGTGTCCGGATTGTTGATGTCCGTCCAATCGGGGCCGTTCCATTGGAAGTACGAAGTGAAGGTTCCGTCAATCGCGCTTCGGATGGCTTCCACGTAGGCGGGACCCCAGTTGAAGTACGGAACCCCGAGGCAGATCTCGGGGGCCTGCTCACAGGCGCCCTTGTAGTCGTACGGGATCGCCCAAACGGCCTGGCCGCCGTCGTGCAGGCGCTGAGCCTCGGTCAGGGCCTCAGTGGTGTCGATGCCAGAGATGACCACATCGTAGCCGCTGTTGAAGAAGTCATCCGCAACCTGGGTCGGGTCCGAGGTCACGCCAGGGATGTTGAACCAGAAGCCGATCCAGGTGACGCGGAAAGCCAGATCGGCCGGGTCGTGGCCCAGGACCTCGCTCCAGCAGTAGCGAGCCCCCAGGTAGGCCGAGGAGGCCAGGCGGCGGGTCTCGTCATTGATCAGCGGACCGAGGTAGCCGATCTTGCCCGTCTGGCTTGTCAGGGCGGCGGCGCAGCCGGCGATCATCTTGCCGTACTCCATGCGCCCCATGATGTTGACCATGTTGGCCATGGGGATGTAGGCGTTGCCGTCTGCCCAGACCTGATCGCCGGAAGCCATGATCACCGGCACGTCCGGATGGTCCTGGGCGAACCGGGTGGCCTCGTCCTTCATGTCGTCCGAGTTGAAGATGATCAGTTGGGCACCCTGCTCAACCAGCTGTTCGGCCAGCTGCGAGGTCGTCGTCCCCGGATAGGCGGGGGAACCGGAATAGACGTTCTCGAGGTAGATCATCCTGGTGCCGGGAATCTGCTGCTCGACATACAGGCCGGCCTCGTAGTGGGCCTGACTCCAGCCATGGTCATTGGATGGGCCGACCAACAGCATGCCAAAGACGTACTCCTGGGGCGGCGCGGCCGTCGGTGGGGGCGCCTGGGTTGGCGGCACTTGGGTCGGCGGCACCTGGGTCGGCGGCGCGGCAGTAGGCGTCGCTGCGGGACCGCATGCCGCGACAATCATGGCGGTCATCACGAGCAAGGCGGCGGCGCGCCACACTCTGTTCCTAGACATCTCAAACTCCTCCTATCACTCATGGCTTAGGATCCACAGTTGTCCAGAACGGTTGGCTCCTGCTGGGTTGACCACCTCCTTTCGTCGGGGGATTCCACCTCAGGGCTCGATGTAGGTGCCGGTCTCGCCCTTCAGGGCCCGCTCAGTGTTTTCCGGATTGGTGATCAAGGCTTTCTTGCCACCCTGCTCCAGGTAGTTGAGGATGGCCTGGATCTTGGGCTCCATGCTGCCCTTAGCGAAGTGCCCCTCGGCCAGGTACCTCTTGGCCTGCGCCAGGGTCATCCGGTCGAGCCACTGCTGGTTCGGCTTGTTGTAGTTCAGGGCCACCTTCTCCACGGCCGTCGTGATCAGGAACAGATCGGCTTTGATGCTCGAGGCCAGGATGGCGGCCCCGAAGTCCTTGTCGATCACCGCCTCGACGCCGACGAGGTTCCCTTGCCCATCCTCGACCACCGGGATTCCGCCGCCCCCGACGCTGATGACGACAAACCCCTGCCGGATCAAGGACTCAATCGCCTCGGCTTCGATGATGCGGACCGGGATGGGCGAGGGCACAACCCGCCGCCAGCCTCGCCCGGCATCCTCGACGACGGCCCACTTGTCTTCTTGGCGGTGTTTGACTGCCGTCGGCTCGTCCATGAATGACCCGATCGGCTTGGTAGGGTTCTGGAACGCCGGGTCATCGCGATCGACCAGCGTCTGGGTGACAACCGTCGCTGCCTGCTTCTTGATCCCCCGCCTGCGGAACTCATTGTACAACGCCTGCTGAAACATGTAGCCAATGGCGCCCTGCGTGTCCGCTCCGCAGTAGTCCAGTGGGACCGGATGCAGTTCATGCAGGGCAAGCTCCACCCGGCGCAGGATGAAGCCCACCTGGGGACCGTTCCCGTGAGTGATGACCACATCCCAGCCGGCTTCGATCATGCCCACAATATGGGCCATGGACTCGGCTCCGGCCGCGTATTGGTCGGGAACGGTCTGGTGGTTCCTGTCCTTGATCAAGGAGTTGCCGCCAACGGCGACAACCGCAACCTTCTTCTGGCTCTTCTTGGCCATGGGTCCGTCTCTCCGGCCTAGCCCATCGTAAGCGCCATGACGGCCTTCTGGACATGCAGCCGGTTCTCGGCCTCGTCGTAGACGACGCTCTGGGGGCCGTCGATCACACCATCGGTGACCTCGATGTTGCGGTCTGCCGGAAGCGGGTGCATATAGATCGCCTCCGGCTTGGCCAGCTTCATCTTGCGCTCGTCCGTGATCCAGGACTTGTACTTCTGGATGATTCTTGCCCCTTCCTCCTGGTCTGTCGTCGTCAGCATCGCCCCCCAGGATTTGGCGTAGAGGATATCTGCACCCTTGAACGCCTCCTCCATGCTCTCGGTGACCTCGAAGCCGGTGCCGTAC
>CAYQUY010000049.1:0-11802 GCA_964420755.1 uncultured Anaerolineaceae bacterium | reverse complement strand
GTGCCGCCTTCTTCGATCGATTGGCGGAGGCCTGCGCTGGCGGCCTGTCGGTCTTCACCGGACAACCTCGTCCCAGCGAATCCATCCTGACGGTGGACCGGCTGGAGACGGCACAGTACGTTGCAGGGCGCAACGTCCATCTCCTGGGCGGCTCCGCCTATCTCTGCCTCCAACCCCGCCTTCTGCGCTGGTTGGAGGAGTGGGACCCCGGCGCGCTGATCCTGGAGGCGAACCCTCGCTACCTGTCCAGCGGGAAGGCAGCGGAGTGGATGCGCCGGCGAGGCCGCCCCATCGTGGGATGGGGACTGGGCGCTGGGCCACTCTCGGGGCCATTCTCGGCGTTCCGCACAGCGGCCCGCCGCCGCTTCCTCTCCCGCTTTGAGGCGGTAATCGCCTACAGCTCCGTCGGCGCCGCGCAATACCGGGCACTCGGGATGCCTGCCGAGCGCGTCTTCGTCGCGCCGAATGCCGTCTCAGCCCCTCCCGGTCCGCTGCCCGAGAGGCCACCGGTGCAAGGGCGCCCGGCTCGGCTGCTCTTCGTCGGCCGACTCCAGGCGCGCAAGCGGGTCGATCTTCTGCTTCAAGCCTGCGCCGCTTGCGGCGACAGGCCCGAAGTGTGGATCGTTGGCGACGGCCCGGCTCGCGTCGAACTGGAGAGGCTGGCGCGGGTAACCTACCCTTCCGCCCAGTTCCGAGGCGCCTTGCGGGGCACCCAACTCGACGACCTCTTTAACCAGGCGGATCTCTTCGTCCTGTCTGGAACAGGGGGGCTCGCGGTCCAGGAAGCCATGGCCCACGGGCTGCCGGTCATCGTTGCGGAAGGGGATGGCACCCAGAACGACCTCGTGCGCGCCGAGAACGGCTGGCTCATCCCCTCGGACAACCTAGAGGCACTCACTCAAGCCCTCCACCATGCGCTTCAGGCGCCGGACCGCTTGCGCTCGATGGGCGCGGCTTCCCATCGGATCGTCGCCGAAGAGGTCAATATCGACGCCATGGTGCAGACCTTCATAAAGGTGCTGCTTTCTGTCCGAAGCGGGGAGGCGTAGCGTGCGGTTGCTCTTCGTGGCCGATGGGCGCAGCCCAATCGCCCTCAACTGGATCGCTCACTTTGTCGAGACCGGTCACGAGGTCCACCTCCTCTCCACCTTCCCCTGCCAACCGGCGCTTGCTCTATCTTCGTTGACCGTCGTCCCGGTAGCCTTCAGCGGCGCCGGCGAGGCAGCCGCTCAAGCCGCTCGCCCCGCTGGCGGCGCTGCCAGCATTCGCCTGCGTTCCGGCATCCGTCACTGGCTCGGCCCGCTCACGGTGCCCGCCGCCGCTCGTCAGGCTCGACGCGCCATCGAAGCCATCGGCCCTGACCTCGTCCATGCCCTGCGTATCCCCTTCGAGGGCATGCTGGCGGCGAGCGCCAACCCCGGCCTCCCACTGCTCCTATCCGTGTGGGGCAACGACTTCACGCTGCACGCGGCTTCCTCGCCGGGCATGGCGATGCTGACCGGCCGCACCCTCCCCAAGGGCGACGCGCTGCTCACCGATTGCAGGCGGGACCTGCGCCTGGCACACTTCTGGGGCTTCCCCGCAAGTCGGCCGGCGGCCGTCTTGCCCGGGAACGGCGGCATCCGTCCCGAGATTTTCGCCAGAGGCGATTCCCTCCCCGGTCCACTTTCTCCAGACGTCCAGGCGGTCCTGGCCTCGATCCCTGCCGGGCAGCCCGTTGTCGTCAATCCTCGCGGTTTTCGGGCCTACGTGCGCAGCGACACGTTCTTCCGCTCGATCCCGGGCATCCTGGCAGCTCATCCAGCGACCGTCTTCCTGTGCCCGGCGATGGCTGGCGAGCCTCTGGCCAATCGTTGGCTCACTCGTCTTGGGATCGGCCAGGCTGTGCGCCTGCTGCCCCGGCTGACGCCGACCGAGATGGCAGCCGTCATGCGCCGGGCCCAGGTCGTCGTCAGCCCCAGCCTCCACGACGGCACGCCCAACACGCTGCTGGAAGCGATGGCCTGCGGCTGCTTTCCCGTCGCCGGCGATCTCGAGTCGATCCGGGAGTGGATCGACGATGGGGTGAATGGCATCCTGATCGACCCTCGCTCTCCGGACGAGCTTGCCCCCGCTGTCGGGCGCGCCCTCGACGCGCCCGACCTGCGCGAACGTGCCGCGGTCCACAACGCCCGCCTCATTGCCGAGCGCGCGACCTACGACAAGGTCATGGCCGAGGCGGAGGCCTTCTACAGGCGGGTGATCGATTCGAGAGTCGGGCGGCTTTCCTCGTATTCCCCTATGTCGAGGTGAGAAACGTGCAAATCCGGAGCTAGACCTCACCAGCAGAAAGGATGCTTTCCATGAATACGTCGGTGAAGCCCAGTCAACCAGCATCTGCTTCGGGAAATCTGCACCAGTGGATGCGGCAGCATCCCTTGTTCTTCTTCTTTCTGATGTCGTACGCATTCACCTGGATCGTTCTGATCCCCTACATTCTCTCGGTTTGGGGCATCTTGAAAGGCGATTTTGACTTCTTGTACACCATAAAGCCGTTCGCGGGCCCGACCTTGGCCGCCATCATAATGACCTACATCATCGATGGGAAAGAAGGCTTGCGCCGCTTGCGCAAGCGTCTTGGACAAAGGCGCGCCAGCTGGCAATGGTATCTGTTGATCCTGGTGGCCATCCCGGCGCTGATCTTGCTTGGGATCATTATCCAGCCAGGAACACTTGCCAGCTTTCAGGGCCTTACCCCCCGATTACTGGTTACATATCCGCTGTACTTTGCCATCGTCTTTTTTGGGGTTGCGCTGCCCGAAGAAATCGGCTGGCGTGGCTTTGCGCTGCCCCGCATGCAACCGCGTTATGGGCCATTGTGGGGGACCCTGCTCCTGGGTGTCTTGTGGTGCTTCTGGCACCTTATATTCTTCCTGACACCTGCTCATGGTGGAGGGCCGGGCACCAGCTTCGCCACCTTCCTCACAAGCTTCTCCTATTTCTTTCTTATAGTTATGGCCTTCTCCATCATCTTCACATGGGTCTTTAACCACACCGGAGGAAGCATTTTCATCGCCAATCTATTGCATGCTGCCATCGACACCCCACAGCTTGTTTGGATACCCCTCTTTCTCGCCATGGATGAGACCAAGATCAACCTGGCCAGCCTCATCGCCTTTGGGGTGCCAGCATTGCTGATTGTCATCTTGACCCGCGGTCGGCTTGGCTACCAGCCAAGCCAGGAACTGTCCCTGGGGCCGGGAGAGAGCGAAGCGCAACCCACACTCTGAGCGCTTCCTCGCCAATCATAGAAAACGTGTTGCACGAACAGCTGTGCGTTCTGCCCATCTGTTTAGGATCAGGAGCCAATCTAATGCGGCCCAACACCTCGCTGCAGCTGACCTGGCTGGCGTGCGCAAAGATGGCTGGTGATGTGCCTGCCGGGACGTGCTTGGGTGAGTCGGCAATTGCCCGACCCGCCGGGCTGCTGAGCCCAACACATACCGGCGCTGTGGATAAGGGAACTCACCGTCCATGACCGCTGCGTCGGCCTCGTACCCTGCTCCACACCTCGAGATTCGCCAGAGGCTTCCTCGGGTGACGATGCTCCACCAGGTGCTGTCCGACGGCACGCTCTGGGGAACCGCCGGACGAGCCATCCTGCGAGGCAATGTTGCCGGGTGGCAGGCGGTGGGGCGTTTTCCCTTCGCGGCCCCGAGGGATCTCCTCGGCTTCACTCGCCCAACCGCCCGCGCCACGCGAGCCGATAAGTGCAACGTCTTCGTAAACACGAGGGGCCGGGTGCTGGGGATTCGAGCCTCCGTGGTGTACGCCGTCCAACCCCTGGGGAAGACCACGCCCCTGTTCAGGATTCAGGGCGACTGCGTCCTGCACGGCGGAATCTGTGAGGACCAGGACGGCTGGACGTACTTCGGGGAGTACTTCATGAACCCGGAGCGCCGCCCAGTGCGGATCTGGCGCCTCTCGCCGGAACTCGACGCCTGGGAGACGGCCCTCGAGTTGCCCGCAGGTAGCATCCGCCACGTCCATGGCGTTTACCGGGACCCTTTCGACCCAGACGCGCTTTGGGCCACCGTTGGAGATTACCAGGGCGAGTGCTTCTTCTACCGCACCACGGATCGCTTCCGGACTGTCCAGCGCCTTGGCGACGGTACCCAGGTCTGGCGGGCCGTTCGGCTCTTCTTCACATCGGACCACATCTGCTGGCTCACCGACAGTCAGATCGAGCAAAACCACGCCTGCCGCATTCGCCGCTCCGGCGGCCAGGTGCAAGTCGGCCAGCCCGTTGACGCCTCCTCCTGGTACGGCACCCAGACCTCCGACGGGCTCTACGTGGCGTTCACGACGGTCGAGCCGGGCCCCGGCATTCACCGGAACGAGAGCCTGGTCATGGCCAGTGAGGACGCCTTTCACTGGCAGGAGACCCACGCCTTCCGAAAGGACTTCTGGCGGCCGATGAAGGTCTTCAAGTATGGGGTGATTTCTTGTCCCTCCGGCCCGATGAATTCGCAGGAGTTGTATCTCAGTGGAGAGGGGCTGGCCGGGCTCGACGGGGTCAGTGCCTGCGTCCGGATCGTACGGGAGGCCTCATGATCTGGCAGACCGTCGCCGGCCCACTCTTCCGCTGGGCAGCCAGGCTCCTAGACGAGAGCATTCCTGCCGCCGAGCTGCGCGCGTTCCTTGCACGCAGCCTCGAGCAGGCCGAGAGGGCCTTCCGCTCCAACCAGAGCCTCCTGCCGCCACCCGCGCAATCTGAACTCGCCCTGGCGTGTCGCCTGGCCGCTGAGGCAGGAATCCAGGCCAACGCCTCAACAATCCCCATCCAGCCGACAGAGGCGGCCACAGTATCGAGCGGCGAGCTTCAGAAGTGGCTCGGTTCCCTCCCCGAGGGCAAGCTCATCCTGCCCAGGGGCATTCCCGTTGGCACTGGGGATCTCCTCCTGGCGCTTCTGGAAAGCGACGTGCCGGAGGCGACGGCGCTTCTTCCGCCGATGCTCGAGTCGCTGCTGAGACACGTCGAGACCCGGCGCCGGGATTGCCTTCCCCTGAACGCCCCAGGCCCGGTCGAGGCCCGCTGGATGGAGAAGCATGCTGTCGCCATCCTCTTCGCCCGCGCCTCCCGCCGCCAGCGCGACCTGCGCTTCCTGAACGCGGCCATAAAGATGAATGATTGGGCCTACCCGGGGCACCGGCGGTTGCCCGTCGGGCCGCGGTTGGTCCGGTACCTCCTGGCGCTGGCGGAACAGGAGAGATCGGCATCGGAGGCCCTGAGCTGATGCGGCTGGCCATCCTCGCCCCCACCCAGCACAGCCTGTACTCCCGGCTGGTCACACACCTCGCTGCCCAGGAACCGGGGATTGAGGTGGTCACCATCCTCGTGCGAAGCCTGTGGTCGCTCGAGCGCCTGCGCGGCGAACTCCGGCGCGACGGGCCGCGGCTGGTTGACAAGGTCCACCGGAAGCTGATTCTTGGGGAGAAGTCGTACCCGCGGGACGACACCGAGACGATGGCCGCGTTGGCTCGATCGGTGCGCCTGCCCTCTCGGACCATGAAGGACCTCGCCCGCAGGCTGCACGTCCCCCTGGTCACAGTCCGCGACTTGAACGACCCAAAGGGTGAGGCCGCCTTGGCCAAGGCCCAACCCGATCTGATCGCCTTCACAGGCGGCGGGCTCATCCGCGAGAACATCTTGGGGCTCGCCCGCCTGGGCGTGCTCAACTGCCACTCGGGCATCTTGCCCCGCTATCGCGGCATGGACGTGGTGGAGTGGGCGGCGCTGGAAGCGAAGGAAACCCGAGCCGAGATAGGTCTCACGCTGCATTTCATGGACCGCGGCGTCGACACAGGACCCATCCTGCTCCAATCACGGGCCGAGTTGCGCCCCGGAGACACACTGGCGGCCATCCGCACCCGCCTCGAGCCAGCAATGGTGACCTTGATGCTGGACGGGATTCGCGGCCTGAGAGATGGCAGCCTGAAGCGAACCCCTCAGGCGCCGGAGGCCGGCCGCCAGTACTTCATCATGCACCCCCGTCTGAAGGCTGTTGCGGCCGAGAGGCTGCAGCGCTCGGTGGCGCATCGGCTCCCACCGCCCCAGGGCCCGGCCCGCTCATCGCATTCCCGCTGACCGAATAGCCGAGCGTCGGACGCGGCACAGCTCGGCAAGCCCGCAGAAACCTGAGATGGAGTTCGCCGGGGCAATCCTTTGCGCCTGCTAGGCCTTCAGCCTGTGTCGGGGCTTTGCCTGACAATCGCCGCGAGCCGGGCGGGACGCGCTGGCTCCTCCCGGTCTGGCCGCGATGCTATAATCCACCCACCGCCGCTCGATGATAGGGCCGGATTGATCGCCATGAAGCAGATCATCCAGGACATCCGAAACGGTCAGACAAGCATCGCCGAGGTGCCCGTACCCAAGCCCGGGCCAGGCATGGCGCTTGTACGCACGGCTGCCTCGCTCGTCTCAGCCGGCACGGAGCGTGCCCTGGTGGAGTTCGCAGCCAAGGGGCTCGTGGAAAAGGCCCGCTCCCGGCCCGATCTGGTCCGCCAGACGCTCGAAAAGGCCCGGCGCGATGGGATCCTGACGACGTTGGATGCGGTACAGAGCCGCCTCAATCAGCCGATGCCCCTGGGATACTCCTCCGCCGGCACCATCGTGGAGACCGGCGAGGGGCTGGCTGACTTCCACGTCGGCGACCGCGTCGCCTGCGCCGGCGGCGGCTACGCCGTCCACGCGGAGTATGCGATTGTCCCGCACAACTTGATGGTCCGCCTCCCGGACACCGTCGATTTCGAGTCCGGCGCCTTCTGCACCTTGGGAGCCATCGCCCTGCACGCGTTCCGTTTGGCAGAGACTCAAGTCGGTGAGCGAGTGGCCGTCATTGGGCTGGGGCTCCTGGGGCTCCTGGCGGCGGAGGTCGCCCGGGCCGCCGGCTGCCTCGTCTTCGGCATCGAGCTCGACAGCGAGCGCGTCGAACGGGCGCACAGCCTGGGGTTCCCGGCCGTCATCCGCCTGGAAGCGGAGCAAGCCTCCGCAGCCTTCACCCAAGGCCATGGCTTCGATGCCGTCCTCGTCTGCGCCGACTCACCGTCCAACGATACCGTCGAGCTGGCGGGAGCCATCGCTCGAGACCGGGGCCATGTCGTGGCCGCCGGCGTCGTCGGCACGGGTCTGCCCCGCAAGACCTACTACGAGAAGGAGCTCACCTTCCGCATCTCCCGCTCGTATGGCCCCGGGCGGTATGACCCGGCCTACGAAGAGGCAGGCCATGACTACCCGGCGGCCTATGTCCGCTGGACCGAGGGCCGCAACCTAGAAGCCTTCGTCGGCCTGCTGTCCGAGGGCAAGGTTGATGTCCGGCCACTCATCACCCATCGTTTTCCGATCGAGCGCGGCACCGAGGCCTACAGCCTGATCGCCTCCCCTTCGGCGGAGCCGTTCCTCGGCGTCCTGCTGACGTACCCCGCGGTGGCTGAGCCCGTCATCGCTCGCCAGCCCGTGCCTCTTTCCCAGAAGCCCATCGTTGCCTCTACCCCGGTTCGCTTGGGGGCGCTGGGAGCAGGCAACTTCGCCATGACCGTGCTCTTCCCCGCGCTCCGACACGTCTCGGGCATCGAGCCCTTCGGCCTGGCAACGGCCACCGGTCTCAAAGCCACCGACGCTGGCCGCCGGTTCGGTTTTCGCTATGCCACAACCGACGAGGCCCAGGTCCTCAGCGACCCCGAGATCAACACCATCGCCATTCTCACCCGTCATCACCATCACGCCCGCCAGGTCGTCGCCGCGCTTCGGGCAGGCAAGCACGTCTTCTGCGAGAAGCCCCTGGCGTTGACCCGCGAGGAGTTGCTCCAGGTTGCTAAAGCCCTGCAGGGGTCAAGCGGGCTGCTGATGGTTGGCTTCAACCGGCGCTTTGCACCCCTGGCTCAGCGCCTTAAGGAGTTCCTTGTTCCCTCCGGCGAGCCCCTGGCCATGCACTACCGAATAAACGCAGGCGCGCTGCCCCTGTCGCACTGGCAGCACGACCCAAGCCAGGGGGGCGGCCGCATCATCGGCGAAGCCTGCCACTTCATAGACTTCCTCACCTTCCTCGTCGGCGCTCCACCGAAGCGCGTCCAGACCCACGGCCTCCCAGACTCCGACCGTTACCGACAGGACAATGTCGTCCTGACTCTCGAGTTTCCTGACGGCTCCCTGGGCACCGTCACCTATCTGGCCAATGGCGATCGAGCATTCCCCAAGGAGCGGCTGGAGGTTTTCGGCGGCGGGCGCGTGGCGGTCCTGGACGACTTCCGCCGCCTCAGCCTGATGTCAGGCGGCAGGCGCCAGTCGCACAGCGCTCGGCTCAGCCAGGACAAGGGCCACCGAGCCGAATGGCAGGCCTTCGTCGCCGCCATCGCCGCCGGCGGTCCCCCGCCGATCCCGTACGACCAACTCTTCGCCGTCACCCTGGCCTCTTTCGCCGCCGTCGACTCCCTCCGAACGGGGCAGGCCATGAACATCGAGCCCCTTCGCCTGGACTGATGTCCTCGCCCGCAGACACCCCTGCTTCTCACGCGGGCCCCCGGACCCTGCTGCGCGCCGCCCGGGAACTGGGCCTCGGCTCGCTCGCCCTCTACGCCGGCTACCAGGCCGGCCTCCGGTCCGGCTGGCTGAGGCGACGGACGCCCGTCCGTTCCTGGGAGGATCTCCCCCTCTCCGTCTGGCTCCGCCCCGGCATCCCTGCCGACCCCGAGGACTACCGGGCCTACCGCTATGCCACCTCGAACGCCCGGTATTTCTTTGACGTCTCCACTGACCTGACCTCCCTCCTCCAGGGCGTCGTCGGCGATCGCAAGGGCGATCTGCTCGCAGAGGCCAAGGGGATTCTCGCTGGCTCGTTCCGCCTCTTCGGCGCCGCACCCGTCCAAGTGGGGTTCCCGCCGAACTGGGCCTCCTTTGCGCCTGTCGGCGGCACTCACCCGGGTCTGACCGTCCCGCTGGACCGACATTGGACGGGGTACGACGAGGCGAAGCTCCCGGCAGACGTCAAGCTTCTCTGGGAGCCCAGCCGGTTCGGGTGGGTCTTCCCACTCGCCCGGGCCTATCGTCTGACGGGCGACCGCCGCTTCGCGGAGGGCTTCTGGGTGCTCGTTGAGTCTTGGCGAGCGGCCAACCTGCCCAACGCCGGCCCGCATTGGCTCTCCGCCCAGGAAGTTGCGATCCGGCTGATGGCCCTGGTCTTTGGGCTCTACGCCTTCGCCCCGGCGCTCTCGGCTGGCCAGGTGGCTCACCTGGCCCAAAGCATCGCCGTCCACGCCAACCGCATCCCAGCAACCCTTGGTTATGCCCGCTCCCAAAGGAACAACCACCTTTTCGTGGAGGCCGTCGGCCTGTACACGGCAGGACTGCTGTTCCCCGAGTTTCGCTCGGCCGAGCAGTGGCGTCATCACGGGCGTCGCTGGATCAATCATGCCCTTGCCACCCAGGTCTTTCCCGACGGGGGCTACATCCAGCACTCAACCAACTACCACCGACTGGCTCTCGAGGCCGGACTGTGGGTGGCGCGTCTGGCCGAAGTCAATGGCGACCCCTTGCCCGCGGAGTCTCTCGATGCCCTGCGTCGCGCGGGACAATGCCTGGAGGCATTGGTGGACGCCAAGACCGGCAAGGCGCCGAACTTCGGGCCCAACGACGGCTCCCGGCTTCTGCCGCTCTCAACCTGTGGCTTTGAGGACTTCCGCCCGGCTATCCAGGCTGCCGCACTGTCGCTGCATGGCCGCCGCGCCCTGCCCGGCGGCCCTTGGGACGAGGCCTGCCTGTGGCTGGGGCCGTCGTTGCCCACCTCGGAAACCGCCTTGGCTCGCCCACCCCTGCCCTCATACCCCCAGGCTGGGCTCTACCTAGTGCGCGGTGGGCGCAGTTGGGCCCTCCTCCGCTGCGCCCGGTTCACCTCCCGCCCCGGCCACTCCGATCAGCTGCACTTCGACCTCTGGCGAGATGGCCGCAACGCCGCCCGCGACGCCGGCAGCTACCTCTACACGGCGGCTCCGCCCTGGGACAACGCCTTGGCCGCGGCCGCCGCTCACAACGCGCCCGTCATCGACGGCCTCGAGCCGATGCGGCGCGCCGGGCGCTTCCTCTGGCTGGATTGGGCTCAAGGCCGCTTCCTTGGGCGCTGGCGCTCGGCCGGCGGCCGAGTCGAGGTCATGGCAGCCGAGCACTACGGGTATCGCCGCCTCGGGGTAGTCCATCGGCGGACGATCGTCCGGGCCGGCGACGATCTGTGGGCGGTCATCGATGACTTGCTGGGGCAAGGATCCCACGCCATCCGCCTATCCTGGCTTCTGCCCGACGTCCCCTCCCCGAAGCTCGAGACGAATCAGCTTTGCCTGGATGCGGATGGACTCCGCCTTGACATGCGCCTCGAAGCGCGGGCGCATGCTGGAGGGGAAATCGGCCTGGTCAGCGGCCTCTACCGGGCGGGCGAGCATTTGCGCGGGCAGGCCATCGCCGCCGCGCCGGCCACCTGCGGCTGGTATTCGCCAACCTACGCGACGAAGACCCCTGCGCTTTCCCTCATCTGCCAGACGGAGGCGCAGCTCCCCCTGAGGCTGATAACCTGGTGGCTGTTCGACCAGGCCAGGCGAGAGGGTCTCTTCCTGCGGTTCAACGACCTGGGTTCTGGCAACGCGGCGGTGAACCGGATCCGCTTCGAGGGCGAGGAGCTCACAATCTGAGATGCACCTCCTCCTGATCCACCAGGCCTTCGCCACCCTCGGGGAAGCCGGCGGCACCCGCCATCACGAGATGGCACGCCATCTCGCCGCACAAGGCCATCAGGTCACCGTGCTGGCTGGCCAGGTTAACTACCTGACGGGACAGCGCGGCAGCCGTGGCTGGGCGACTCGCGAGGTGGACGACGCCGGTGTCACGATCATCCGGTGCTATACCTACCCCGCCTGGCATCGGTCCTTTGTCCACAGGACACTGAGCTTCCTCAGTTTCACCGCCTCGTCCTTCCTCGTTGGCCTCGGAGTGCGAAAGGTCGACCTGGTCTGGGGCACATCACCCCCACTCTTCCAGGCCTTCACCGCCTGGGCCCTCGCCAGGTTGAAGCGGGCAGCTTTCCTCTTCGAGGTCCGGGATCTCTGGCCGGCCTTCGCGGTCGCTGTGGGGATCCTGCGCCAGCCGCTGCTCATCCGCCTCTCAGAGGGACTGGAGCGCTTTCTTTACCGCCATGCCGACCGGGTCGTCGTCAACTCGCCTGGTTTCGTCGAGCACGTGCAGGCCCGAGGGGCAAGGTCAATCGACGTGGTGCCAAACGGGGTCGACGTTGACATGTTCATCCTCTTCGGGGATGGGGCGGAGTTCCGCCGCGCTCACGATTTGGAGGACAAGTACGTCGTCCTCTACGCCGGCGCCCATGGAATGTCGAACGACCTGGGCGTCGTCCTGGAGGCCGCCGACCAGTTGAGGGACCAGCCCGACATCGTCTTTGTCCTCCTGGGCGACGGGAAGGAGAAGCCCGAGCTGATCGCCCGCACCCGTGAGCTTGGGCTACCGAACGTACGCTTCCTCCCGGCCATTCCCAAAGCCGAGATGCCACTCGCGCTCGCAGCCGCCGACGCCTGCCTGGCGATCCTCAAACCGCTGGAGGTCTACAAGACCACCTACCCCAACAAGGTCTTCGATTACCTGGCTGCCGGCCGGCCGGTGATCTTGGCCATCGACGGGGTGATCCGACAACTCGTGGAGGACGCCGCCGCAGGCATCTTCGTCGCCCCTGGTAATCCCAAGGCGATGGCCGCAGCGGTCAAACGCCTGGC
>CAYQUY010000048.1:0-12060 GCA_964420755.1 uncultured Anaerolineaceae bacterium | reverse complement strand
GGACAAGGTGATAGAGGAGGCAGTACTCGGTGGGCCGGAGCTTGACCAGCTTGCCTGCTACCCACACTTCTCGACGATCGAAGTCGAGCTTAAGCCGGTCGTCGACCTGGATGACCTCATGGACGGACGTCCCGGGCGCCTCCGTCCGGCGCAGGACGGCTCGGACGCGGCTGCCCAGCTCACGCGGGCTGAAAGGCTTGGTGATGTAGTCGTCTGCGCCGAGTTCCAGGCCGCGCACCCGGTCGTCTTCTTCCCCCTTGGCCGTCAGCATGATGATGGGCACGCTGGAGATCTCTCGAACGAGGCGCAGGGTCTCGAAGCCATCCAGGTCGGGCATCATGACGTCGAGGAGGATCAGGTCGGGGAGACGGTCGCGCAGCAGGTCGAGAGCCTTCGAGCCGGAGGATGCCTCCACAACCTCGAAGCCGTCGTGTTCGAGGTTGAGGCGGATGAAGTGAACCATGCGCGGCTCGTCGTCGACGACCAGGATGCGCCTTCGGCGGGAAGAGGCGGCGGCCATGTGCTCGAGCTACTCCCGGACGAACCCGATGAGCTTCTCCTCTTCAGCCGTGGGCATGATCTCGATGAAGTTGATCCGGTGAATGGGGAAGATCACGGTGACAACGTTGCTCTGGACGTATTGCAGGTCCTTGCCGTCACGGCGACGGGGATTGTTGAGGGTGATTGTGGCGTCGCTGGGCGCCGGCAATTCCTCGATCTCGCCTACAACGGGGTCTTCGCCCGAAAGGTGCAGAAGGACGGTGATGGTCATAGAGCTCCTTCGTTCGAGGTGCGGAAGCTAGAGATTAGCTGGAGGCTCAGGCTGCCCAGCTGGATGAAGTCCCCGTGGTGAACGGGGGTCGGGATTTGAGGCTCAAGACGCTTACCATTGACGAGCGTCCCGTTGGCGCTTTCGAGGTCGATGATCCGGATGGAGTCGGCCTCGAGGCGGATCTCGGCATGCATGCGGGAGACGCCGCGGTCGTGCGCCTCATACGGCTCGAGATTCACGTCGGGGATCACGGCCTGACCGGCGATGACACGCCCCAGGGTGAAGTTGTCCCTGCCGATCAGGGAGACGATCTGGCCTGAGCTGACGATGCGCAGGCCGAGGACGGCACCCGAGTCGAGCTCGGGGTAATCCTGGGTGGTGGGCTTGGTCGCGCTGCCCTGATGCTCGGTCGCCTCTCGGGCCATCTGGATCGTGGGAATGCTGGTGCCGCGCACCAGCCGCGTCCCGCACTCGCTGCAGTAGACGGCCCCCACGAATTCCTGATGCTTGCAGGAGGGACATTCGATCACGGCGCACCTGACTTGGCCGGGAGCAAGAGGGCGCGGGTCCCGTACTTCAGGCGTTTCTCGCCTTCAGTGGAGAGATGGCGGGTGTGGACCAGGCGTTCCGCCTCGTTGAGGGCGGCCTTGGCCAGGTCGCGCTCGCCGCCTTCGAGAAGATGCGTGGCAAGATTCTCGAGACGCCTCGCCGCCTGCGAGGCCTGGCCGAGCTCGGCCTCGTGGCGGGCTTTCTCCTGCATCTGGTACAGGGAGACCAGGTTGAGGGTCGAGATAATCTCGCTGGGGGGCGGCTCGGGGTCCGGCTCGCCCGAGACGCTGCAGCGAAGCTCCACAGGCAACCTCTGGTTCTCCATGCCAACCCCCAGGACATCCCCGGTCACGGTGAGATTGGCCAGGATCAGCTCATGGATCTGGCCGATGGGGTGGATGACCAGCTCGACCAGGAGGCGAATCTGGCCATCGCGGGGGAGATGGCCGAGGGTCAGGGGTAGGGCGTCGCCCATGGGCGTGGGGTCGGGCAGGAGACGGAACGCGGAGCGTAAGTCCACCTGGGGGGCGAAGGTTCCGTCCAGCTGAACGTGGTTGGCGAAGACGCGGCTGAGGGCCTCGAAAGAGCGCTGCAGGAGCGAGGTCACGGCGCGGGGCGTGTCGAGGAAGACGACGGCGCCGCCGGTGCGGCCGGTCAGATCATCCAGGAAGCGATCGTTCCAGTCGGCGCCGATGCCGATACCGTTGATGCTGATCCCCTGTGAGGCGGCGCGGGAGGCCATTTCCAGGCAGGACGCTTCGTCGCCGTAGGTACGACCGTCAGTCAGGAGGATCAGGTGGTTGACGCCCTCGGGGTTGTACTTCTGCTGCAGCTCCGTCAGACCGGTATGCAGGCCCTCGCCAATGACCGTGCCTCCGCCGGCCTGGACCAAGCTGAGGCGGGCGCGGGATACCGACCGGTCTTTGGCCTGGTCGGGGGATACGACGACTTCGGCGTGGTCGCTGAAGGCGACGATGGTGGCGGAGTCGTTTGGCTGCAGGTTGTCGAGGATGGCCTGGGCGGCGCCCCGCACCTGGTCAAGCCGCTGTCCGCGCATCGAGGTGGAGCGGTCCACGACCAGGCACAGGTTGACCGGCGGACGCGCCACCTCCAGGCCTTCGGCAGGGCGGATGTCGATCAGGACGTAATGGACCTGCGGTTCCTCGAGTTGGAGCAGCGACTTGCGACTCTGAAGCAAGGCGCAGCGAAAGCAGCTGCTGGCGATCAACTCCTTCTCGGCCTGGGCGAGCTGCTCGTCGTAGCGAGCCCGCTGCGGCGGGTCATTCAGCACCTCGTAGGCCTGGTTGACATCGAGGAAGAGTTCAGTCTCCCCCGGGCGCACGTTGCGATCGGGATGGAGGCGCAGCGCGGCCTCACGGTAGGCCCGCCGGATCTGGTCCTGCGTGGCGTTCCTGGGGACCCCCAGGAGTGCGTAGTAGTCCTCAACTGCGGGCACGCCGGCTCCCTCTTCAGGCGGGCGGGAACTGGACGAGGATCGCGCTGATGTTGTCGGGGCCACCGGCGGCATTTGCTGCCTGGATCATCAGGTTGCACGCCTCCTGGGGTGAGCTGGAATTGCGGATGATACGTTCGATCTCATCGTCGGAGACCGCGCCCCATAGCCCGTCGGAGCAGACCAAGAGGTAGCCACCGGTCGGCACCGGATGGGTGAACACATCCACCTCGAGGTTCGCGCCCTGGCCAATGGCGCGGTAGAGCACATTCCGCTGCGGATGGGAGGCAGCTTCTTGGCGGGTCAGCTGTCCGAGTTCGCGCAGCCGCTCGACCAACGAATGATCCCGGGTGATAATCTGCATCCCATCGGGGGTAAGGGCATAGGCGCGGGTGTCGCCGACGTGCCCGATGGTCAGGTGTCCCCCGAGCAGGAGAACGGCCGTCAGGGTCGTGCCGCCACCCGGCACGCGGTCGACGACGGCCTGGTTGGCATCTTCCAGGGCCTGGCGCAGGAGGTCCTGAAGAGGAGGAGGCGAGTTCTGGCCATCAGGGGCCAGCAGTCCGAGAAGGGCTTGCTCGGTCACCCGGCGGGCCACGGCTCTGGCCGAGATCGAGCTGGCAACCTCGCCCGACCTGTGCCCTCCCATTCCATCGGCCACGAGGAACAGGCCGAAGTCAGGCAGCGCGTCTTCTCCATCGCTGGTGCCGGTAAGCACCAGGAGCGAGTCCTCATTGTGGCTGCGCTCTAGCCCAGCGGATTGCGCTGTGCCGACGGTGATGTTGTGCCGGACAGGGGGCGCGGCCTCCCGGCCCAGGACGCGGGCATCGAGAGGGGCCGTCTTGGCGGTATCCGGCGCCACCGCTCGCTTCCTGCTGAAGAGTCGCTTCAAGAAGTCCATGAGTATCGTTTGGCCTCGTTCGCTGGTCCAGGTGCCTCACGTGAGCAGGGCATACAAGCGGTGGTCAGTCGACCCTACATAGAGAGTTCCGTCCGCGACCGCAGGAGTGCCAGTGATGGGGCCTCCGGTCGGGAAGCGCCAGCGCTGTCGCCCCGAGCGGAAGTCCAGGCAGTATACCGAGCCGTCGACGGAGCCGAAGTACAGGGAGTCCTCCAGGATCACAGGCGAGCCAGTGACTTGATGCTCGGTCTGGAAGCGCCAAACCTCGCGGCTGTTGCGCGCGTCCACGGCGTAGATGTTGCCGTCGGCGCAGCCGACAAAGATCCTGCCCTCCGCATAGACCGGGGAGGAGATGGAGGGTTTGCCCATGCGGAAGCGCCAGATCTGCCAGCCGCCCTCGGCCTCGACGGCATAGAGGGTCCAGTCGAGCGAGGTGAAGTAGAGCATCCCTTCGACCAGGATGGCGGAGGAGGTCACGGCGCGTTTGGCCTTGAACCGCCACTTCAGCTCACCCTTGAAGTCGACGCAGTAGAAGTCGCCGGACTCGCATCCGAAGTAGACGCGCTCATTCTCGACAAGGGGACAGGATCGTACGGGGCCGTTGGCGTCGGCCCGCCAGGCGCGGCGGCCGCTGAGGAGGTTGACGACGTGCAGGTGAGTGTCATCCGACCCCAGGAAGATGTGGCCGTGTGACACGGTGGGTGAAGACCGGATCGGGCCCTCGGTGTAGTAGGTCCACAGCAATCGGCCGTGGTCTGCCGTCAGGGCATGCAGCCGGTGGTCCTCCGAGCCGACATAGATTGTGTCTTCGTTGGCGGCTGGTCGCGTGGCGATGCCTGCCTCGGTAGCGTATTTCCAGCGGAACTCCCCGGTCTTGGCGTCAAGGGCGTAGAGGTTGTTGTCGTAGGCGCCGACGTAGACAAGGCCTCGATGAACGATGGGCGAGGACCGGATCTCATCTTCGCACTCAAAAGACCAGAGTTCCTTCACATCGCTGCGGGTCTTGAGCATGCTGGGGGCCTGCGGGCTGCCGAGCATGCCCGTGCGTTTGGCCGCGCTGAGCAGCGCCTGACGCATTGCCTCGGCGCTGGGATAGCGATCCTTGGGATCGTACGGGAGGGCGGCGTCGATGACGGCTTCAAGTTCCGGTGACACCCTGGGGTTGATCTGCCGGATGGGGCGCTCTGCAAACGAGAAGGGAGCCTCTGCCCGAGGATCGCGCCGTGTCAGCAGGTGATGCAGAGTGGCGCCGAGCGCGTAGATGTCGCCGGCCGGGGAAGCCTCGCCACGGTATTGCTCGGGAGGCGAGTAGCCCTCGGTCCCGATCATCGTCCCCTTCTGTCCCGGCTGGAACACCCGGGCAATGCCGAAGTCGATCAGCCGGACGTTGGAGTGGTTGTCGATCATCACATTGGAGGGCTTCATGTCCCGGAAGACCACCGGTTGAGGCTTGTGGCTGTGCAGGTAGGTGAGCACCTCGCAGAGTTCGAGGGCCCAGCCCACGACCTGCTCCTCGGGGAGGAAGTCCTCGGCCTCCGTGACGATCGCCTCAAGATCCTTGCCCTCGATGAACTCCATCACGAGGTAGGAGCTGCTGGCCTGGGAGAAGTAGTCATAGATGCGCGGAATGGCGGGGTGGGAGAGCGTGGCCAGGAGGTCGGCTTCCCGTTCGAAGTTGCGGACGATCATCTCGTACATCGTCGGGTCGGCGGCAAGGTTTACCATCTCCTTGACCGCCACCAGCTTGGTGACGTTGGGGAAATGCAGGTCGCGGCCTTGGTAAACGGCGGACATGCCGCCCGCGCCAAGGATGCCCAGAATCAGATAACGGTCCTGGAGGGTAGCACCCGGCTGCAGCTGGGTCAGTGCGCCGGTTTCTGTGACCTTCCCTTCCAGGGTTCTGGTGATACGCCGCATGCTTCTCCCGATGCCCGATGCCGACTTTGTGAGATTATAGCACGGGCGTTTTCGTGTGCAACCCGCCCATATGGCATGCTATACTTCTCGCCCCTGATCCCTGCCGCGGGGTGATCTCGCCGCTGGAAACCCGCCAAAGATGGTCCTATTGGACAGCCAGGCCGAACCCTGTCCGGTCGAAACCCCTCGAGCGCTCTACTGTCATATCCCGTTCTGCCTCTCCCGGTGCCATTACTGCGACTTCGTGACCTACGCTGGCCTGGAGGCCAAACTACCGGCCTACGTCTCGGCATTGTGCCGAGAGGTCGCCCAGGTGGGAGAGCGAACGCCACCCGGCTTAGTGATCGACACGGTGTACCTGGGCGGAGGCACGCCCTCCTTGCTCGAGCCGGCTGGCCTGCGGCTCCTTGGGGAGGCGATGCATAGAGCGTTCCACATCCGCCCGGGCCTCGAGTTCACGCTGGAGGCCAATCCCGGCGACGCAGACGCCGCCCGATTGCAGGCGGCGCGGGAGATCGGGGTCAGCCGGCTCAGCCTTGGGATGCAGTCGGCCGATGACCGCGTGCTCGGATTCCTGGGGCGCCGTCATCGCCAGGCGGATACCGTCTCGAGTGTGCGCCTCGCCCGGCGACTCGGCTTCGACAATCTCAACCTGGACCTGATCTTCGGGCTGCCGGGGCAGAGCCTGGAGACCTGGCAGGCCAGCGTCGAGGCCGCCCTGGCGCTCGAGCCCGAGCACCTCTCCGCGTACGGGCTCACGATTGAAGCGGGGACCCCTTTGCACGGCTGGATCGAGCGGGGGCTGGTCGAACAGCCCGATGACGATGAGGCCGCGAGCCAGTATGAGTGGCTCGAGGAACGGCTTGAGGCGGCCGGCTTCAGGCACTACGAGATCTCAAACTGGGCCAGGGGGCCCATCGCCGATGACAGGATCCCACGTTTCGGCAGCCGCCACAACGTGACCTACTGGGGCAACAGGCCCTACCTGGGAGTCGGCGCCGGTGCCCACGGGTATGCGAATGGCCTACGCTACACGGTCGTCCCCGGGGTGGATGAGTATATCCAGCGAATTTCCGAGCCCCGAGGATCGGATGCCTTCCCTCTGTCATCGGCTGCCGAGTCGTGGACGCCTGTCAGCCCAGAAGAGGCCGCCATGGATACGATGCTCCTGGGCCTCAGGCTAACCGACAAGGGCGTGGACATGGGCGAGTTTCGGGCTCGACATGGAGAGAAGGCGCACCAAAGGGTGGCGTCTTCGCTCGCCAATCTGTGCCAGGATGGCTTGCTGGAATGGGTGGAGGAGGGGCGGCGGGTCCGCCTGACGCCTCGCGGTCGGCTGCTGGCGAATCGTGTCTTCCGGGAGTTCGTCTAGCGGTCGCGCCGGAGCAGCCGCAGGGTGAGCTGCCGGAGCTCGGCGGCGGCTTGAGAGGTGGGCCTGGCGCTATCGAGCTCTGATAATGCCAGCTCAGTGTGAGTGCTGGCCTGGTGCTGCGTCTCGTCCAAGACGCCGGCCTCTTCCAACCGGGCTGTCATTGCCCCGATGTCTTCGTGTTCTGATGGGGGAGAGGCCCACAAGCGGGCGAACTCGGCGGAGCGCTCGAGGCCGATCAGGGCGGGCAGCGTCTTCTTGCGCGCGCGCAGGTCATCGCCGGCGGGCTTGCCGGTGGCACTGGGTTCGCCCCACGTCCCCAGGATGTCGTCCAGAATCTGGAACGCCAGGCCAAGATCCCTGCCGTAGCGCCAGTAGGCCTGTCTCGTATCCTCGGGAGCGCCAGCGACGCAGGCGCCGCATTCCGCCGCGGCAGCGATCAGGGCCGCCGTCTTGCCCTCGATCATGGTGAAGTAATCGGCGGTCGTGACGTCCTTCCTCGATTGGAAGGCGAGGTCGAGGTGTTGGCCCTGCGTCAGGTCGAGGCATGCGTGGTCCAGGAGACGCTGGATCTCCTGGACGCGGCCCGCAGGGAGGCCAAGGTTCAGGAGCCTGTAGGTCGAGAGACGGGCGAGGACAAGCAGCGCGTCGCCCGTGTTCAAGGCCTGGGCGACGCCCCAGAGCCGCCAGACCGTCGGGCGGCCGCGTCGCTCGTCGCTCTGGTCCTGGATGTCATCATGCAAGAGGGAGAAGTTGTGGATCAGCTCAACCGACGAGGCGACGGGCAGGGCTGCGTGCCAGTCGCCGCCGGAGCTGGCACAGGCGAGCAGCGTCAGCAGAGGGCGGATGCGCTTGCCCCGCCTCGAGGGAACCTCGCCAGACCACCCGAAATGGTAGGCAATCATTTCCCCCATTTGCGGACAGGCATCCGCTCCTGGCAAGTTGACGGCGAGACGCAGGTCGCTCTCCAGGGCCTCGAGCATCTTGGCAGTCAGGGTGTCGGAGGCAGCCGCCGGTTTCATCCGTTCGTCTTGAGCTCGGCCTTGCGCAGAGTGGCCAGATCGCCTGACCCGGTTGCGAAGAGGCAGATGCGGATCTCATTGACCACGGCGTCGATCATCTCGACCACAGCCTCGGCAGACAGCGTGGCGGCCTTGAACAGGGGCCCGGCCATACCGCCCAGGTCGGCACCGAGGGCGAGGCACTTGGCGATGTCGATCCCATTTCGGAGGCCACCCGAGGCAATGAGGGGGACGGTCGGCAGCTGGCGGCGCACGGAGGTGACCGCCTCGGCTGTGGGTATGCCCCATTGGACAAAGGCGGCGGCCAGGCTGGCCTGCACCGGGGTGCGAGCCAAGTGCATCTCCACCTGGGACCACGAGGTCCCGCCCGCGCCAGCAACGTCGATGGCAGCAACCCCGGCCTCCACCAGTCGGCTGGCCACTCGGGCGGAGATCCCCCATCCGACCTCCTTGGCGATCACCGGCCTCCCCAACTGACGGCAGACGACCTCGACCTTGGCCAACAGGTGGCTGAAGTCCACATCCCCGTCAGCCTGCAGCGCTTCCTGCAGCGGGTTGAGGTGCAGGATCAGCGCGTCCGCCTCGACCATGTCCACGGCCCGGCGGCACTCGTCGACACCGTATCCGCAGTTGAGTTGGACCGCGCCCAGGTTGGCGAACAGCAGGATGTCGGGCGCGACATGGCGGACCTTGAAGGTTGCCTCGAGCGATGGCCGCTCCAGGGCAGCTCGCTGCGAACCCAGGCCCATGGCCACATTGCGGGCCTGGGCGGCTTCGGCCAGGGCCTGGTTGATACGCCCAGCGCGTTTGGTGCCACCCGTCATGGAGGAGATCAGCAAGGGAGCACTGAGTTTCTTGCCCAAGAACACCTGGCTGAGGTCAACCTTGCGGAGATCCAGCTCGGGCAGGGCGTGGTGAACGGAATGCAGCCGCTCGAGGCCGGTGCTGGCACCGGAGCGGACGTCCCGTTCGAGGTTGACGCGAATGTGATCGGCCTTGCGTTTGGAGGTGGACGCAACTTTGGCCATACGAGAGTGTTCCTAGAGTCGGACTCTACTATCTTACTCGGAGCTTGCCGAAAATGCCAAGCGCGAAGGGCGCCGGGCCGGATACGAGGGCGCTTCGGCCCCGCCGGTGGCTGCGTTCCTTCTCGGCGCGGCCCTTTCAGCGAGTGGTAGGTGCGGTCCAAACGCGCCTTGACAGATGTCGCAGCCCCGATACAATCGATACGACCTGCGGGCTCAGGATGGAGGAGGCAGACATGGCGGACACGTTCCAGGAGGTCAAGGGCATCATCGTGGAGCTGCTTGGCGTACCAGAGGCCAAAGTGACACTCGAAGCGAGGTTCCGCGAGGATCTGGAGGCGGATTCCCTTGACCTAGTCGAGCTGATCATGGCCTTTGAAGAGAAGTTCGGCGGCGAGATCTCAGATGAAGACGCGCAGAAGATCAAGACCGTGGGCGAGGCCGTGGCTTACCTGCAGCAGCACATGAAGTAGTCTTCGAAGGCGGCGACGGGATCGAAGCGGGGCTGGCGTGAGCCAGCCCTTTGCGCGTGTCGGGGCGGTCATGGTGTTAACTTGAGGCCCGCAGGTGGACGTTCCGCTTGGGCTTCACGGACCGGCGGTGTTGTGCCCCAGAGGAAGGCCGGAGTTCCCCCCGGTGGGGGCAAGACCGCCGACCACGAGGGGCAGGGTCAGCGCCGCGATGGCCGGCGGGCAGGTCTGGCCGCGGGCCGGGTGACCCGGGCGAAGAGGCGCGCCAGCTCCTTCTCCTCTTTCGCTTGCGAGGTGAAGAAGTCCTTCATGAAGGCCGAGCGCCGGAGCCGGAGGGCCATGGGCGCCACGGCCTGAACGTCCTTGGGAAGCGCCTGGTCGCGACCGTCCGCCACCGCATGCGCCCGGGCGCCCTCAAACAGCGTGATCTCTGCCCGCAGCGAGTCGATCCCTAGGGACTCGACAAGACGGAGGCCAAAGCGCTCGGCCTTGGGCGTCAGCCGGACGGAGGGGAGAGCCTCCTGGGCTTGGAGAATCTCCCGGCGGACGAAATCGGTGCCCTCGGCGTATTCGAGCACAACGCCGCGAGGGCTGTTCTTGTAGGCGATCGTGCGGCGGTAGGCTTCCAGACGGTCCTGCTTGCGGGTCAGCCCGCGGGTGACGACGCGCAGGCCGAAGCGGTCAAGGATCTGCGGCCTGAGGCGGCCTTCCTCAGGGTTCATGGAGCCGATGAGGACGAATCGGGCGCGGTAGGTCGCCGTGAGGGGGCCACGATGCACGGTGTAGGAGCCCTGGGAGGCCGCATCCAGGATGGCGTCGACGATGTCGTCAGAGAGCAGGTTGACCTCGTCCACATAGAGCAGGTTGCGATCGGCCCGGGCCAGGATCCCCCGGCTGAGCCGCATCCGGCTGTGAAGCGCGGCGCGCTCGTCCAGTCCTCCGACAACGTCCTCGAGCCTGGCATTCAGCGGCAGCTCGATCAAGTGGACGCGGTCGAGGTAGGTGAGTGGCTCGCCCTCGCCGAAGCGGTGGGCGCAGTCTGGGCAGACGGCGTCGATGCCTCCGATGGAGATATCTTCCGGCAGGCAGCCATACGTGCAGCGGCTTCGGGGGACGTCTGGCAAGAGGTCCGTCAAGCTGCGGGCGGCGGTCGTCTTGCCCGTGCCGCGAGGGCCGAGCAGCAGGACGCCACCGACGTCCGGGTTGATGACCGCCAGCAGGAGTGCGAGCTTCGTCTCGTACTGCCCGACGAGCGCCAAAAAGGGGAAAGGGAGCGTCTCCGCCAGGCCGAGATCCTCAGGCGGAGGGGCCTCTAGGAAGCGGCGGGCGCTGGCGCGCTCGAGAAGCTGGGTGAGGGACTGGACCGGTTCGGCCACTGCGTTCTCCGGACGGCCCCGCCTTGCCCGGTGCTGGCGGGGACGACCGCGCCGAGGGTGCTGCGCGTGCGGCGCGCAGCCTGGCTGCGCGCCTGCCATCCCGTGGGTTGCTCAGGTTTGCCGGCTCGGGGCCGGCCGAGTCAGGAGACCAGGTCCCCGAGGCGCCTGACGACGGTCGTCCTCCATCTTTCTTGCTTCGGACTCACTCCATGTCCTGCTTCAGGTCCCCGGTATCGGACGTATGCAGCCGTTCTGGCTGTTCCTGAAAGACGTCGACAAGGTCAAAGGGCAACTCGGCCATCATCGGCGGGAGCGGAACAGTAGCAGGCGGCCGGACGCGTTCCGGAGCTGGAGGCGGCCTGCGAGCCGGGGGTGTGATGTCGTAGGTGCGCTTGCGCAGGACGCGCGGCTCGTCTGTCAGCCAGCCCACGTAGAGGCCGTCCACGTCGTACACCTGTCGGTCCGGGGTGATCCAGCCGATCCACTCGCCCAGGGTGCTGAACAAATGAGGAAAGCGTATGATGGCGACCCACTCGCCCCGTGAGGTGTAGACGGGGATCGATCTGGCTTTCGTCTCTTTGGGCATCGTCCGCCATCCCCTTCTCGTGTCCACGTGCCACATCAGAGGATTATACGCTTTCGCCGCCGCGCGGGAAAGCGTACTTTCGTTTCGGACAAATAGGCATCCGTTGACCTGGCAGATGGTCGCAACGGGCAACTCGCGGCGCGCCGGCTTGCCTCGAGGTGTGTGCTCGCAAGGCCGTGCCTGCCAAGAGGGCCTTGTGTCCACAGTGGATTTGGTGACAACGACGGCATCTCCTGGCATGGCGGCTGCCCACGGCGCGCGACGGGCTCACGAGATGTCCGAGTATGTCCACAGGCGGTTCACCACGAAGTTCCAGAAGAGGACGACGATGACCGCGACGGCCAGGGCGAGGTTGCGCGCAATCTGGACGGGATCGGCGGGGACGGGGAAGCTGACGTGGCTCATCAAGGGTGTGAGGAACCGCTCGCCATAGGCAAAGATGGGGGTGCGGATGAACAGGCCGATAAGGTTCACGATGACGAACTGCGTTGCCTGGCGGCTGACGGGTTTGGAGCGGGAGTCAGAATAGGTCCAGTAGCGGTTCCACAGGAAGTTGCTGGTGACGGCGGCGGTGAAGGACAGGGCGCTGGCCGCGACGCTCCAGAAGTGAACATAGATGG
>CAYQUY010000047.1:0-12286 GCA_964420755.1 uncultured Anaerolineaceae bacterium | reverse complement strand
CCGAGACGCGGATCCAGTCCTGGCCTTCCTCTGTCCACCGGTCTGTGATCGAGAGACGGTCGCCTTCGAAGGCAAGGAGCACCGGTTCGCTTGTCGGGTCGTGCTCCTCATACAGGACGATCCAGGGGGGAATGACGGTGGCCCAACTCCCCCGGAAATTGAGCACATACGGACGGTCGAGGCCCTGTGCGTGGCGAATCTGATCGAGGTACTCCTCCGGCACGCCGGGTCTCATGGCGGCCCGGATCGGATCGCCGGGCATCACCCGCAGCAGGATGAACACCAACACCAGCAGGATCAGCACCATGGGGATGGTGAGCAGGAAGCGGGTTACGATGTAGGCCCGGAGCGAACTCATGGTGCTGCCTCTACGTTCATCTCCACCGGGGATTAGCGGCTTCCAACCCTACTGCACCAGGCAAGGCCCTGCCCGGCATGGCAGCAGGGAGGGGTTCTGGCGAAGCCCCTGCCAAAACCCCTCCCCATGGGTCGCAAGCTCTGGCGTTCCCGACTACCCTTTCGTCAAGGTGAAGTAGTGCAGGAACAGGGTTGGGTCGAGGACCACGCCACCGATGTCGGGTTGGGTGACAACCATGAGCAAGCCCTGGGTCAGCGGAATGCTCGGGACCTCGGTGGTCCATAGCTGCTGGATCTGCTCGTACAGCTGCTGGCGCTCGGCCTGATCGGTGGCCGTTCGAGCCCTCACGAGCAGGTCGTCCATCACCGGATTGCTGTAGAAGATGCCCAGGTCGGCCGATGCGTCGGTGCTGGCGAAGGGCGACGTGTAGTTATCCGGGTCGAGGTAATCCGGATACCAGCCGAGGAAGAACACCGGCATCGTCCCTGGTCCGAAGTAGTCCGTGTAGGTGGCCCACTCGGCGCTCTGGAGGTTGACCTGGATCACCCCGGTCTCCTCCAGGGCCTGCTTGACAACGGAGGCGACGTCACCCTCGGTTGGGCCATAGTGATCGGGCGTCCACCACAGGTCCATCACCAAGGGGTTGCTCTCATCGAAGCCCGCCTGAGCCAGGAGCGAGCGTGCGGCGTCGAGGTCCCTCTCTGGGAAGGCATCGATGTGAGTCCACATCCCGGCCGGCACCATGCTGTACAGGTTGGTGTGCGTGCCCTGGAAGACGGTGTCGGAGATGGCATCCCGGTCGACGGCCAGGGAGAGGGCCTGTCGCACGATCGGATCGTCGAAGGGCGGGGTGGTGCAGTTGAACAAGATGTAGCGGATGTAGGGGCCAGCCCCCTCGTAGACGTGATAGTTCGGGTTGGCGCGGAAGTCGGTGTAGTCGGACGGCGTGAGGGTCTTCCAGGCGATGTCGATGTCACCCGCCTCGAGGGCCAGACGCATCGCCGTTGAATCGGCGAAGTAGCGGACGACCACGTTGGGGTTGGCCGGGGGCTCGCCGTAGTAGTCCCGGTTGGCCTCGAGCACAATCTCGACATCTCGTTCGAAGCTGACGATGCGGTAGTGGCCGATGCCACCGCAGGTGCTATCGGGGGCAATCTCGTTCTCCGGGTAGCACTGCGGGCTGACGATGGAGTACGGTTGCGTGGCGACGACCAGAGGGAAGAAGCCTACGGCGTTCTGCAGCACGAACTTCACGGTCAGGTCGTCTATCACCTCGACGTGGTCGACAAACGAGGTGACCAGCCAGCTGGGGTCGCCTTGAAGGCGGATCACCCGGTTGATCGACCAGGCCACCGCATCGGCGTTGAAGGGGGCCCCATCCGGGAAGTGCAGCCCCGAGCGCAGGTGGAATGTGTACTCCAGCCCGTCGTCGCTGATGTCATAGCTCTCGGCCAGCCCCGGCTGCAGTTGTGTGCCCCCTGGGATGTAGGTGAGCAGGGTATCCATCGTGTTGTGATGGATCTCCCAAGTGTGAAAGTCGTAGGAGTTCGCGGGGTCAAGATCGGTAATCGAGTCGGTCGTGCCGATGATGATGGGGGCTTGCTCTGGCGTCGGAGGCACCCCAGTCGGTGGCACCGCGGTAGGTGGAGGCGCAGTGGGCGGCAGCGCCTCGGTTGCGGTCGGCGCCGCCTGGCCGCAGCTAGCCAGAACCATGCTCGCCATGACCAGCAGGCTGAGCAACAATAGGCCTCTAGAGCGTTTCATGGTTATCTCCTCCTCTTCATCTCAAGGGCTTCGCACCCGAAGCTGGTGATCTCCTCGACAATCTCTCTGCTCAGCACCTCCCTTCCCCAGAATCGGCCGCCGATATGCCACACGGTGTTTGGAGCTCTTACCAGGTACGGCGCATATGATGCGTTCTAATGGGGTTCCACAGCATGCGTTGTCTGATTGTAGCCGGACTTAGCGCGGCCGTCAACAATGTAATCCGAGCCCGTCGGTAGCAGGACCGCCGGGCCTGGAAGCCTGTCCTCCTGCCGGGCAAGCCTATCCGGGGGTGATCCGGCCGCCGATCCTTGGACCCCCCACCCCGTCCAGCCCGCCGCCCTGTCTCGCCTCAGCGCCCTGCCGGGCAATGTGGACACCCTTTTCACCTTGCCACTATACCACCCGCGCGTGGCTTCGGTTCACCCTCGGGAACGTGTTGAAGACTCCACCAGGAAGGAGAAAAACCGCTCTCCTAGGGCTCTCGATACGCTGCTCGAGGCATTTCGTTTCGGGGACAACGATCGGGCAAGATCCTTTGGCGTTCAGCCACGGCAGCTTTCAAACACCCAGCCTTCCCTCCCGGAAGCGGTTACGCTCCGCCCCGGGGACCCGGCACGCCAGGTGCAGACACCATGATTGCGAGCAGCCCACACAAAGGATCGTTCCGGTTTGCAGCCGCGCCTGCTCCCAAGTAGAATAGCAGCATTCCCTTCTCGGCAGGAGACCTCCGATGAATCGCTTCTCTTACGGAAAGACCTTCCTGCTCGGCTTCGGTTTCCTGGGCGTCAGCATCATCTGGTCGGTCTACAACGCCTACGTGCCCGTCTTCCTCGAGCAGCGCTTCGCCCTGAGCGCCCTGGCCATCGGTTTCATCATGACGCTCGACAACATCGCCGCCCTCTATATCCAACCCCTGATCGGCGTCGTGAGCGACAACACCCGCACCCGGATCGGACGGCGCATGCCCTACATCCTGATCGGGGCACCCATCGCCGCCGTGGGCTTCGTGCTCATCCCGCAGATGTACAGTTTCACCGGCTTCGTCGCCGCCCTCGGCGTGACCCTGCTCTTCATGGCGCTGTGGCGGACGCCCGTGATCGCCTTGCTGGGTGACATCTTCCCATCCGAGCAGCGCAGCAAGGCCAATGGCGTGATCAATTTCATGGGCGGCGTAGGCGGGATCCTGGCCTACTTCGGCGGCGGCCTACTCTACGGCGTGAACATCGGTCTGCCATTCTGGATCGGCGGCGGCCTCATCGTGATCGCCATCCTGGTCGTCTTCTGGCGGATCAAGGAACCGCTCGACGCCCCCGCTCCGACGCAAGAGGGTTACGGCCAAGTGCGAAAGACCCTTCCCGGGTTGGGCCTGCTCATTCTCGCAGCGATCCTTTGGTTGGCGGGCCTGCCCCACATGTTGGCAATCGCCGTTGGATTGGCCGGCTTCGCTGTCTTCCTGTGGCAGCAGCTTCAAGGCCTGCCGCAACAGAACCGAACGAGCCTGGTGTTCCTGCTCCTGGCGATCTTCTCCTGGTTCGTCGGCTTCAGCGCGGTCGAGGCCTTCTTTACCCTGTATGGCCGCAACGTGCTGGGGATCCGAGAGAACATGGCGGCGATCCTCTTCGGCATCTCCAATGTGACCTTCATCGTCTTCGCCATCCCCAGCGGGATCATCGCCACCCGCTTCGGCCGCCGCCGCGTCATCGTGATCGGGCTGGGCATCTTCGCCGCCCTTCTCGTGGCGGGTTTCTTCATCCCGAAGGTCGCCTTCATCGGCGCGGCCCTCGGGCTGGGTGGCATGGCCTGGGCGCTGGTCAACGTGAACTCACTGCCGATGGTCCTGGATACGGCCCCACAGGACCGGCTGGGGACTTCGACCGGGCTGTACTATCTCTTCTCGACCCTGGCCGCCGTCGCCGGGCCGATCACCAACGGCTGGCTCATTGACCTGGCGGGGGGCAACTACAACATGATCTTCGCCCTGGCCCCGTTCTTCATGCTGCTGGCGCTTCTCCTGATGCTCGGCGTGCGGAAGGGGGAGGCGCTGGCCGGACAGGTGTAGGCCGAAGCCGATCCGACCCACAAGAATAGGTCGGCCCCGGCGCCTCCGACGAGCCGGGCCCTGCTGGCCCAATAGCGAGCCCGGTGTCTCTCGAGACACCGGGCTCGTCGTCATTCCTCGTGCTTTGCGATGGGTCAGGCCCCGGGGGCAATGACGGTTCCTGCCGGGATGACGGTGTTCTTGGGGACGACCACGACGCCGTCCCGCACCGAGCAGTGCTCGAGATCGAGCTCTGTACCCCGCGGGAAGTACTCAATCCTGACGTTGGTGCCAATGCGGACATTCTTGTCGATGATGGCGCCGGAGATGCGGCTGCCGCGGCCGATTCCCATCGGCGGGACGCCCGGCTCCGTACCCGGGACCTCGCCCTCATAGTAGTCCGCCCCCATCACCACCGTATCCCGAATCACCACGTCCTCCCCGATAACGCTGCGCAGGCCGATGACGGTGTTGCGGATCTCGGCCCCCTCGACAATGCACCCCTCGGCCAGCAGGACATTGTCCAGCTGCACATCGTAGATGCGCGAGCCGGGAAGGAAGCGGGGGTGAGTGTAGACCGGCCGGGCGGGGTCATGAAAGTTGAAGGGTGGCTTGGGGTGAGTCAGGGCCAGGTTCGCCTCATAGAAGGATCGGATGGTCCCGATATCCTCCCAGTAGCCATCAAAGGGATAGCCAAACACCCGATGGGTGGGGATGGCGGCCGGGATGACATCTCGGCCGAAGTCCGCCAGGGTTGAGTTCAGCATCTCGACCAGGACCTGTGTCTTGAACAGGTAGATCCCCATCGAGCCCAGATAGGGCCGGTCCGGATGGTCCCGGCTGACGAAGCTGGCGCTGGCCTCGGCCGCCGTGGGCTTTTCGATGAATGAGGTGATGCGGCCGTCCTCCGCCATTTTGAGGATTCCGTAGCGGTCGACTGCCTCGCGATGGATGGGGGTCACGGCGACGGTGACATCGGCCTCCTTCCCCCAGTGGAACTCCGCCAGCGGGGCGTAGTCCATGCGGTAGAGATGGTCGCCGGCCAGGATGAGCACATCCTTAGCCTTGGTGACCATGATTTCGAACAGCTGCTTGCGGACGGCGTCGGCTGTGCCCTGGTACCAGTCCTCGCTGGCAAAGGTCTGCTCGGCGGCCAGGATCTGCACCCACCCCGGGTGGAAGGCGTCGAAGTTGTAGGTCTGGGAGATATGCCGGTGCAGTGAGACCGAGTTGAACTGCGTCAGGATGGAGATCTTGTGAATCCCAGAGTTCAGGCAGTTGCTCAGGGAGATGTCAACCAAGCGATATTTGCCCGCGATGGGAACGGCCGGCTTGGCGCGCTCCTTGGTGAGCGGCCAGAGTCGGGCGCCGCGCCCACCTCCCAGGACAAGGCCGAGGACGTCGTTAACGGCCATAGGGACATCCTTTCCAGATACGCAGGCGCCAACGCGTTCGCCTCGGATTCTAACCCGAAACCCGGTAGTCATTTCAACCGCGGCTGCGAGAGGCTCCACAGGCGGAGTTGAGCAGTCAGGAGGGTTGGGGGGTGCGGCGTGAGCCCGCAGATCCTCGCAGAGACCGGTCTCCCCGCGGTGGATGTCCCCTCAGATGAGAGACCACACGGCCAGGGTGAAGCCCGCGCCGATGACGGAAGCGGCGAGGTTCACCTGGTCGTTCCGCAACCAGGGCCAACCGCGCACCCGTTCCGTCGCCGAACCGCACGAGTGCTTCGGGTGCCGCTCGGTCTCACGGGCACACGCAGGACAGTAGTACATTGCCTGGACGGTCGCCCCGAGGAGGCTATCGAAGAGCGCCCCGGCGAGACCGCCGGCGAGGGAGGCGGCGGCCACCAGCCATCCGGCCCCAAGCAAGCCTGCCGCCAGGGAGATCAGGGCGGATCCACCGAAGGCCGCCAGCGTGCCCTCCCACGTCACTCCGCCGGAGGACCCCGTTTCGACCTCCGCCCCGGTCGTGATCAACCGCGGTCGGTGCCGGGCCAGGACACCCAGCTCGGTTGCCCAGGTGTCCGCGTTGACTGCGGCCAGCGCTCCGACCACGCCGACGAGCCAATGCGTCTGGCCGGTCAGGCCATACAGCGCCGCCAGGACCGCGGCCAGGCCCCCATTGGCAAAGACCTGGCCGTGATCCCGGCGCGAGCCTTTGGAGAAGGCAGCGGCGAAGGCGCGCTTGCGGCTGCCGCCCAACCGCGAGAGGGCGCTCGAGGAGACGAAGAAGAGGATGAGGAGGATCCCCGGCACCAGGCCCCCGATGCCCAATGTAGCCGTCCCTACGACGACCGCTCCCAGGGCGCCGGTGCCGGAGAGGGACCCCAGCGCGTATGCCGCGCCGGCGATGAGGACGGCCAAACCTGCACCTACGAGTAGCGTGATGACGCTCACCGTTTCCTCCACCGGGGGTTGTGGATCGTGAAGCCAAACCCTGTGGAAAACCCCGGGTTGGCTGTGGAAAGGCGGCGGGCGAGCATCATGGCGGGGCAGCGGCAAGGAGCTGGAGCGCCGCTCCCCAAAGCAGCAGCCCCAGCAGGACTGCGGTCGCCCACAGTGCGTAGCCCAGCCGCTGGTCGCCCTCCCGCCGGAAGAGCCAGGCTCCGACGGCCAGGTCCGTCAGCCACACGAGCCCACCGATGAAGGGCAACAGCAGAAGCCGCCCGGGCGGGGCCAGGGGTCCTGGATTGCCTTCGGGGTCGAAGCCGAAGGGTGCACCGGATGGCAGCCCCGGGGCACGGATGGCCAGGTAAGCCAGGAGCAGCAGAGGCAGTGCCAGGCCGCCGACGATCAGGCCTCGCGCCAACCGGTCGGCCCAAAGGCGGGAGAAGAGGAAGTCCGGCCGCTGCGAGCGCGCGGGGACTCGCTCCAGCGAGCCCAGGCGCACGGCATCCCGAAAGGCCTGGAGGAACGCCTCCCGATCGGGTGGAGAGATGGCCAGATGGCGCTCGCCGGCGCTGAGGACGATCAGGCCGGGCCCAAGGGAGGTGGCGAAGAACTCAACCAGGCCGATTCCCTCCACCTTCCGCTGCCCGACCACGCACCCGGGCCACCACAGACCCCATCCGGGGTGCAAGACCGACCCGAAGACCGTCCCCAATCTTGGACGGGCAATTGCCTCCAGAGGGATGCGTTCCGTGGCGAGGCCCCACGCGAGCCGAAACCCGTCGCGGTCCAGCCAGTAGTGGGCTGTCAGCAGGCCATATAGCCGGTAAGCGATGAGCGAAGCCAGCGGTATACACGCCAGCGGTAGCGCCACCCACAGGATGATCCAGGCCGAGGCCGAGGCCCGGCCCAATTGGATCACTGAAATGGTCACGGTCCCCAAGAGGAGGGCTAGGAAGAGAAAACCCAGGAACGACCCAAGGCCGCGACGAGGGGTGAAAGTCATCGGAGTCGAAAGCGGGGGCACTGCCGCCGCCCCCGCCGATGCTCAGGCCACCGCAGAAAGTCAGCGAGCAGTCGCCATCTCGGTGACGTAGACGGGCTCGTTCCAATGGCGGTAGCGGGCGAGCTTGCCGCGCACTGTGTCGTCATACAGGCTGCGGAGCCGCGCCGCAATCGGGCCCATCTTGCCCGTGCCAACCGGGCGGTGGTCCACCATGGTCACAACGGTGATCGCCGCCGCTGTCCCGGTCAGGAACAGCTCCTCGCACAGGTAAACCTCGGTGCGATCGATCCGACGCTCCATGACCTGGAGCCCCAGCTCCTTCCGAGCCAGCTCGAACACAGTCCGGCGGGTGATCCCCTCCAGGATGTCTTCGGTGATTGGCGGGGTGATCAACATGCCGTCCCGGACCATGAACACGTTTTCCGCGCTGCCCTCGGAGAGATGGCCCTCTCGGGTGAGGACCAGGGCTTCATCGAACCCGCTGCGCATGGCATCCGTCTTGATGAATGCCGAGTTGACATAGGATCCGGTGATCTTGCCGCGGGCAGGGATGGCGTTGTCGTCGGTACGGCGCCAGGAAGAGAAGGTCACGTGGGCCCGGTCATCCGCTTCGACATACCGGGTGAACGGGATGGCGAAGATGGTCAGCGCGTCGTGGAGATCGTGCAGACGGACGCCGATGGCCTCGTCGGACTTAAAGGCCAGGGGCCGGATATAGCAGTCCTCGCGGTAGCCCTCGGCCCGCAGGACCTCCAGGGTCACATCCCGCAGCTCCTCCGGCGTGAGCCCGAGGTCCATGCACAGCAGTTTGGCGGAGTTGAGAAAACGGCGGTAGTGGTCAAGGGGACGAAAGACGTACAGCTGCTCTTCCTCTGCGTTCCAGTAGGCGCGCACACCTCCAAAAGCACCCGTCCCGTAGTTGAGGGCGTGGGTCATCACGCCCACCTTCGCTTCGGAGTAGGGGACAAGTTTGCCCCCAAAGTACGCGTACTTGGGCAGGGTCACTGTGGTTTCCCTCCTTTTCCAGGCCACCGGGTTAAGGAGGCCCGCCATCAGGGAGGTGCGGCGGGCCCGATGCAAACCCATTATAGAGGTTGCCGCCGCCGCTGACAAGACACAAACGTCCTACGGCGGGCCAACCATTGTCCTCCGCCCGGCTTGGGGGCTTACGCCTCGCGGAACTCACCCTCGACGACGTCGCCTTGTTCACCCGACGGGCCGCCTTCCGCAGGACCCGCCCCTGCTTCCGGCCCCGCAGGACCCTTCTGGGCATACATCTGCTGGCTCAGCGCGTGCGAGGCCTGAGCCACCTCCTCGGTCAGGCGCCGAATCCGGTTGATGTCGTCGCTCTTCAGTGCATCGCGCAGGGTCTTGATGGTGTTGCCGATCTTCTCCCGGTCCGCGGCCGGCACCTTGTCGCCCAGCTCGCGCAGGCTCTTTTCAGCCTGGTAGGCCAGGCTGTCGCCCTGGTTGCGGGCATCGGCCAGTTCCCGTCTCTGGCGGTCTTCCGTCTCGTGACGCTTGGCCTCCTCGACCATCTTTTCGACCTCATCCTTCTTTAGGTTGGTCGAGGCCGTGATCGTCACCCGCTGTTCCTTGCCCGTGGCCCGGTCCTTGGCGGCCACATTGAGGATGCCATTGGCATCGATATCGAAAGTCACCTCAATCTGCGGAATGCCCCGGGGGGCCAGCGGGATACCCTCCAGCCGGAACCGGCCCAGGGTCATGTTGTCGCTCGCCATCGACCGCTCGCCCTGGAGCACATGGATATCGACAGCAGTCTGGTTGTCCTCGGCAGTCGAGAAGATCTCGGCCTTCTCGATGGGGATGTTGGTGTTGCGTTCGATGAGCACCGTCATCACGCTGCCCAGCGTCTCGACACCGAGCGAGAGAGGGGTGACATCGACCAGCACGACGTCCTTGACATCGCCGGCCAGCACGCCGCCCTGGATAGCCGCACCTACGGCCACCACCTCATCCGGGTTCACGCCCTTGTTCGGCTCCTTGCCCGTGAGCGAGCGCACCAGATCCTGGACCATGGGCATGCGCGTGGCGCCACCCACCAGCACCACCTCATCCAGGTCAGAGGTCGACATCTTGCCGTCCCGCAAGACCGCGTCGAACGGCTTGCGGACGCGTGCCAGCAGCTCTTCCGTGAGCTGCTCGAACTTGGCCCGGGTGAGCTTCAGCTGCATGTGCTTCGGCCCGGAGGCATCGGCGGTGATGAAGGGCAGGTTGATCTCCGTCTCGGTCACCGTCGAGAGCTCGATCTTGGCCTTCTCCGCCGCCTCTCGCAACCGCTGGAGCGCCTGACGGTCCTGCCGCAGGTCGATGCCCTGATCCTTCTGGAACTCGTCGGCCGCCCAGTTGACAACGCGCTGATCCCAGTCGTCGCCGCCAAGATGGGTGTCACCGTTGGTGGCCTTGACTTCCACCACCCCGTCGCCCACTTCGAGCAGGCTGACGTCGAAAGTCCCGCCGCCCAGGTCAAACACCAGGATGGTCTCGTTCGCCTTCTTGTCGAGCCCGTAGGCCAACGCAGAGGCCGTCGGCTCGTTGATGATGCGCTGGACGTCCAGGCCAGCGATCCTGCCTGCGTCCTTGGTGGCCTGGCGCTGGGAGTCATTGAAGTAGGCCGGCACAGTGATTACGGCCTTCGTCACTGGCGAGCCCAGGTAGGCCTCGGCGTCCGCCTTGAGCTTGGCCAGGATCATGGCCGAGATCTCCTGCGGGCTGTATTCCTTCTGGTTGACCGGGATCCGGACACGCGCGTCCCCGCTCGGGCCCTGGATGACCTCAAACGGGACCATCTTGCGCTCGGTCTCGACCTCCTCGTAGCGTCGGCCCATGAAGCGCTTGATCGAGTACACCGTATTCTCGGAGTTCACGACCGCCTGGCGCTTGGCCGTCTGCCCGACCATCCGCTCGCCGGCGCGCGTAAATGCCACGACCGACGGGCAGAGCCGCCCACCTTCGGCCGTCGAGATTACCGTTGCATCTCCACCCTCGACGACCGCGACCACACTGTTGGTCGTCCCAAAGTCAATTCCCACGATCTTGGCCATGTTTTCTCACCTCAGGTTCGGTATGGACACGCGTTCATCGTAGCCCCGTTCCACAAGAAGAAGATTAACGTCGGGTTCGAGGCGTGTCTGGCAGCTCCAGCTTCAAGGGCCCCGCCTGAAGTATACTCACGGGAACGGGAGGAGGGCATGGCGGGTTGGGTGACCTTGATCGGGTCGGGTGAGACGGCAGCGGGCATGACCGAGGTTCACCGCACCCTGATCAAAGGGCTCGCCGAAGCCCCGCGGCCTGTCTTCCTGGAGACCCCCGCCGGATTCGAGGGCGGTCTGGAAGCCATCCGGGCCCGGTTCCAGGAGTACTTCGAGCACAGCCTGGGCCTCCCCCTGGCGGCGGCTCCCTATCGCGCCATCAGCGACAGCCCGCAGGTCATCGCCCAATCATTGTCCGCCATCGCCAAGTCGAATTATATCCTCGCCGGCCCCGGCAGCCCGACCTACGCCGTCCGCAATTGGAAGGGCTCGGCTGTCTGGGCGGCGGCTGTCGAACGCTGGCTAGCAGGCGCTCAGCTCGTCATGGCCAGTTCCGCGGCCATTGCCATCAGCCGCCACACCTTGCCGGTGTACGAGATCTACAAGGTCGGTCAGGGCCTGCACTGGATAGACGGGCTCGATCTGCTCGGCCACCTGGGGCTGGAACTGGCCATCGTCTCCCATTGGGACAACGCCGAGGGGGGCACGCATGACACGCGCGCCTGCTTCATGGGACTGGAACGATTCGATCGCTTACGCCAACTCCTGCCGCCGACCGCGGTGGTGCTCGGTGTGGACGAGCACACCGCCTGCACCCTCGAACTAGAGAGCGGGACGGCCCGCCTGCGCGGCCGGGGCGGGGTGACTATCCTGCGCGGCACGGAGACCCTCCGCTACACGAGTGGCGCCTCCTTTCCCCTCTCAGACCTTACCTCGACGCCCGAGGCAATGGCAACCGAAAGGTCGGACCGCCGCACTGACCGCCCGGCGGAGGCCAGTGGATTCTTCCCAGCCCCCGGTCCGCGTCCTTCCACCCCTCTCTCCCGGGCCGGTGAGGCGATCGCGGCGGGACGTTTGGCCGAGGGCCTGCGGGCCGCGGCAGAGGCGGCCGATCCGGATCTCGCGCTGCTCCTGCACCGGGCGGCGTTGGCCGCCGAGCAGTCGGCCTCGGCGCGAGAACCACTGGATCCCTTGGTCGGGCTGCTGCTCGAAGCCCGAGCCGGGCTGCGCGCCGCCAAGCAGTGGGATCTGGCCGACCGCCTGCGAGACGAGATGAAGCGGCTAGGGATCGAGGTCCGGGATACGCCCGAGGGCGCTGTCTGGGAGAGGACCTCCCCTGCCAGCCAGTGATAGATAGGGGAGGAGGCTTCCGGAAGGGATAGCGGCCCATCCTCGCCTCTCCCCCGCCGGATCATCCGCCAACTTGAGGTCAACCTGATGCCAACCCCATTGCCCATCGATACTACCTACCTGACCGAGACCCTGACCGGGTTGCTCAGCACGCCGAGCCCCACTGGCAGCACTGAGCGCGCCATCGCCTTCGTCGAGAGTGTCTTGAAGGACGTGGGGATGCCCTCGCGGCGCAGCGCCAAGGGCGGGCTCCTGGTCGACTGGGCTGGGCTGGCCGACGACGCGCCACGGGCCCTGACGGCCCACGTCGACACACTTGGAGCC
>CAYQUY010000046.1:0-12330 GCA_964420755.1 uncultured Anaerolineaceae bacterium | reverse complement strand
CCTCGGGCCCACCCTGTTCATGGGGTTCCGTCCGCTGATCTCTGCCTTCGTCACTGGCCTAATCATCGGCGACGTACAGACAGGGCTGATGGTGGGTGGGACCCTCGAGTTGATGGCACTGGGGGTATACACCTACGGCGGCGCAACAATCCCGGACTTCACCGTGGGTGGCATCCTCGGTACCTATTTCGGCACGCGGCTGGGCTTTGAAGGCGGACTTGCCTTGGCCATCCCGGCCGCTCTGCTGCTGACTCAGGTGGACATCCTCAACCGGTTCCTCAACTTCGTCTTTGTCCACCGAGCGGATGCATATGCCGAGAAGGGCGATTCGAAGGGCTTCGACCGGATGATGTATGCCTACAGCCACATCATCTGGGGCCTTTCGCGCGCCATCCCCGTCTTCCTCGCTGTCGCCTTCGGGGAGACGGTGGTTCAAGGCGTGTCGAACTTCTTCACAGCGAATCCCTGGTTCAACAAGGGCATTCAAGTGACGGGAGGCATCCTGCCTGCACTGGGCTTTGCCATGCTTCTCAAGATTCTCCCGGTGAGCAAGTATCCCGCTTTCCTTCTGGTCGGCTTCGTCATGTTCGCCTACCTGAAGGTACCCCTGGTGGGTATTGCGGTGGCCGGGGTTGCGATCGCGCTGGCGTACCAGCAGTTGAAGTACCGGGCGCAGGAGGGATGACACAATGGCCGTTGCTGAGAAGAAACTGACGCGCGCCGACCTAATGGCGGCGTTCTGGCGCTATGTGTTCTTCTTCCAGCTTGGCTGGAACTACGAGCGCATGCAATCCGTCGGCTACGCCTTCACGATGATCCCCATCCTAAAGAAGACCCGGCCGACCCCGGAGGAGTTCAAGGAGGCGTTCCTTACCAACCTGAACTTCTTCAACACCAACCCGGTTGTGGGAGCCCCCATCATCATCGGCGCACACATTGCCCTGGAAGAGGCAGGCGCATCACTTGAGACCACCGAAGGCCTCAAGGTGGGTTTGATGGGACCGCTGGCTGGCGTAGGTGACACCCTTCTCTGGGCGCTCTACAACAGCATCATCTTCAGCATCGGCTCCGTCATGGCCTTGAACGGAAGTGTGCTGGGGCCCATCCTGGTCATCCTACTCGTTCTGATTCCCTACCTCGCCGTGCGCTACTGGCAGTTCTTCTGGTCCTATAGGCAGGGGACGAACCTCGTGGCGCAACTGGGCGGTGGCGCCATCGCACGCATCACTGAGTTCGCCACGCTGGTCGGCCTGATTGTGGTAGGTGGCTTTGCGCCTTCTATTGTCAAGCTGACCACCCCGCTTCAATGGTCGAGGGTAGTCACGGTTCGGGGCGAGCAGGTAACTCAGACGGTGGCTGTTCAACCGCAACTCGACGCCATCCTGCCGTTGATGCTACCTGTCCTGGTCACGGGGCTGGCCTACTGGCTCCTCAAGAGAGGCTGGACGCCTGTCCGCGTGATCTTGGTCCTGGTGGCGATCGGTTTCATTGGCGGAGCGTTGGGCATCTTCGGCTAGTGTCGCGGGCCGCAACCAGAGGCTCTCAGTAAGGCAAGGTAATTGGGGGTTGTGCTTCCCCCCCAATTACCTTGTCTCTTGGCTGCGGCCGCTGTGCGAGCCGGCCGCGAATGCTCGCAGGGAGATGTCATGTACGAGAGCTATTTGGCGCTTGCGCGCGAATGGTTGAAGGCAATGGAGGGAACCCAGGGCGAAGCTATCCGCAGAGCGGCCGCCCTGGTAGGCGATTCGGTGATCGCCGGTGGTCTTGTCTACACCTTCGGCAGCGGCCACTCCCAGCTTCTGTCACAGGAGGTGCATGCACGAGCCGGAGGGCTGTACCCCGTGATGCAGATTGCGGACCCGTTGTGGGGGCGCGCCGAGCGCCTCGAAGGATACGCGGACATCCTGCTCAAGGGACTACCCCTGAAGGCCGGAGAGGTGATCTTTGTCATCTCCAACTCCGGGCGCAACCCCGAACCCATTGAGGTCGCGATACGGGCCAAGGAAATGAATCTCCACGTGGTCGCCGTCACCTCCCTGATCCACTCCCAGAGCGTGGCCTCTCGCCACTCGAGCGGAAAGAAGCTGTACGAACTGGCAGAGGTGGTGTTGGACACTGGGACACCCGCGGGTGATGCCGGCCTGAGCTTCGAGGGCCTGCCCGTAAGGGCAGGGGCCCTTTCCACGGTTCTCGGAGCAGCCCTGATGAATGCCGTCATGGTCGAGGCGATCCAGTACATCCTGGACAAGGGGCAGGTGCCACCGGTCCTGATGAGCGCCAACCTGGACGGAGCAGACGAGTACAATGCACATGTGATGGCCCGCTACGCCGGGCACATGACCAGCCTGTTTGGCCTGCACAGCCAGTCGAGTTGACCCGCCAGGGTGGGTCCGCTTCGTCAGAGGGCCTGCGAGCTCCCTGGACCCGGGAAGTGTCGTCGGACGGAGGACAGGCAAAAGTGGTCGGGATAGTGCTTGTCAGCCACGGCGAGATGGCTGTAGGTATGCTGGAGGCAGCCCGCATGATTGTGGGACCGCAGGAGGGCATCGCTACCGTCTGCTTGAGAGAGAGCGACGCTGTGGAAGGATTGATGGAACGCGTGGGGGCTGCGATCAAGGAGGTAGATACCGGCGAAGGGGTATTGATCCTCGTGGATCTATTCGGGGCCAGCCCATTCAATGCCGGGGCTCGCCTCGCCATGCAACGGGACAAGACTGAGGTCGTTAGCGGGGTGAATCTTCCGATGCTCCTCGAGTTGTGTATGCAGCGGGGTCAACAGGACCTCAATCAACTGGTTGCTACGGCTCGCTCAGCAGGGACCGGGGGCATACGCACACTCCCGGAAACCCTCAGGAAAGCTCCCCCGGCGTGAGCCAATCTTTCCATCCCACGGAGGGACGTGCATGCCTGTGATTCATGTCCGCATGGACAATCGACTCATCCACGGCCAGATCCTGGTGTCCTGGAACGCGAGCTTCAGGATCGATCACATCATCGTCACCAACGACGTTGTAGCATCTGATCCGCTGCAGGTGACTCTGCTTAAGGCTGTGGCGCCGCTTACCGCCAAGGTGTCTGTCCTCACGATCAAGGACTGCGTCACCTACTGCAACGGCCCGGAGGCCGAGAAAGAGAGCATCTTCATCATCGCCAAGTACCCGGAGGATGGGCTGGCTTTGGTTGAGGGTGGTCTGAAGATGCCTGTGCTCAACCTTGGTAACCAAGCGTTTGTGAGGGGGTCTAAGAAGATCTCCAACACGGTCTTCCTGACCGAATCCGGTGTGAAGGCGTTGAAGACGCTTCACGACAAGGGCATCCGGATCACGTGCAGGATGATGCCCGCCGACTCGGAGCGCGAGTACTGGCCGGTTGTCGAGAAGACCCTACCGGAATGGGCAAAGTAGGCGACGCAGGAGGATCTCTTTGCCCGTGATCCAGAGGATGGCTAGACACGAAAGGCCAAAGGGCGGGGTGGCTACATATCGGCCTCGCTAGAAAGAGGATCAGGATGGCTGGTGCAGCATTGGCGTACGCAGGTGCGATGCAGGGCGTCCTTCAGCGCGTGGTCGAATCTCAGATGGCCGAAATCGAGCGGGCGGCCTCGATCCTGGCCGAGTCGATAGAACGGGAGGGCATCGTCTACACCTTTGGCACCGGTCATTCGCATGTGATTGCCGAGGATGTTGCCTACCGCGCCGGCGGGCTGGCACCAGTCGATGCCATTCTCGAACCGAGCCTGACCGGACATCAGCAGGTCGCGAAGAGCGAGTACATGGAACGGGTCGAAGGCATAGGGGAGGTAGTTCTTGACTACTACGGCGTGTCGGACCGAGACGCGCTGGTCGTGATCTCGAATTCGGGGCGCAACGCAGCACCTATCGAGATGGCCGACTTGGCCCGCAAGCGAGACATCCCAGTCATCGCCATCACCTCACTGGCCCATTCGAAAGGGACCACCTCCCGTCACTCGAGTGGCAAGAAACTCTTCGAGGTGGCTGACGTAGTCATCGACAACGGCTGTCCGCTGGGAGACTGCCTGATCCAACTCGAGGGACTGCCACAACCTGTCGGCCCCGGCTCAGGCGTGGCCGGGATGTTCATCTTGCACACGGTGATCGTGCAGACCATCCAGAACCTCCTCGATCGAGGCATTCAGCCGCCTGTCTTCAGAAGCGGCAACCTCGACGGGAGTGACGAATTCAACCGGCATTATCTCAAGCAGTACGAAGGTCGCATCAAGCTATGGTGAGCCCCATGGGCAACGGGCGATTGCTGGCCAGCGCAGTCGAAGTCGACATCACCCCGCCGGTAGGGACTGCTCTCGACGGATACGTCGCCCGCCGTGGCGTTAGCACGGGTATTCACGACGCGCTGAAAGGTCAGGTCCTCCTGCTGCAATCGGGGACACAACAGATAGCTTTGGTCTGTCTGGATCTGCTCGGCGCAAACCTGGAGTTCACGCAGCGTGTCCGGGAGGGTATCGAGGCCACCATCGGCGTCCCAGGCCATCACCTCATGCTTGCCTGCTCTCACACGCACTCGGGTCCAGCGGGCTTCCTGCCCGCCAATCTGGGTTTCCCTAGCACGCCCGACCCCCAGCTTCAGCAGGAGGTGGCGCGCAAGGTCATCGGCGCGGCCGTCTGGGCGCTCGAACGTCTCCAGCCAGCGCGGGTGGGGGTAGGCCGAGGCAGGGTAGAAGGCATCGGACGAAACCGCAATGATCCCGAGGCTGGCCCAGCGGATCAGGAGGTCGTCGTCCTGCGCGTCGACGAAGAGGCTGGGGAGCCGCTGGCCGTCCTGACGAACTATGGCTGCCACCCGACTGTGCTAGGGGCCGACAACCTCCAGGTCTCAGCGGACTACCCCGGATCCGCGCGTGCGGCCCTTCGAAGCCTCTATCCGAGGACGACTTTCCTGTATACCAACGGCGCCTCTGGGGATGTGAGCACGCGCTTCACGCGGCGTGAGCAGACCTTCCCCGAGGTTTTGCGGATGGGCCGCATCCTGGCGGGTGAGGTTCTCAAGGTGATGGAGACGACCGTTACGCGAGATGAGGCGGAGTTGCGCGGACGGCTGGAGTCGGTTGAGCTCAAGTTTCGTTCCTTCCCGGCACCGGCGGAGGCCCAACGGGAACTGGAACGGCTCCAGGCGGAGCTAGAGGCGCTCAAGGCCTCAGGTGCCCCTCATGGCGAGATCCGTGTGGCCACGACGCGAGTCGAGGGCGCAACCGTGCAACAGATCCTGGCCGAGGGATTGGCAGGGCGCGCTCACAACGTAAGCCAGGTCCAGGTGCTCAAGATCGGAGAGCTATGCCTGGTTGGCCTCCCGGGCGAGCCCTTCACTCGGACGGTGCTAGAAATCAAAGGCCCAAGCAAGGCCCCCGTCACAGCAGTTGTCAGCTATGCCAACGACGAGCAGGCCTACTTTCCGGACGCGCTTTCGGTCGCCGAGGGAACCTACGAGGCACTGGTGAGCCCATTTGGCCCCGGAGTCGCCGATAGGCTGCGTGAGGTTGCGCTGCGATTGATCGAAGAGGTTTGAGATGTTCCCAATCGACCCCAGACTCTTGCTGCAAGCCTTCGGACTGATATTCGTCGGTCTGGGAGCAGCGGCGCGGCTCGGTCTGTGGAAGCAGTGGTACTGGAAGTCGCGCGGCACCGTGTTCGGCTACATCCCGCTGGGCGCGCTCTTCCTGGTCTACTCCTTCAACAGCCTAGCCGTGGACCGGTTGGGATCTCGCTACTTTCTGTTTCAGGCATTGATCGGCCTCCTGATCGTGCTGGGCCTTTGGTGGTCTCTTCGCCCGCCGGCTCTCGTCAAACCCGTGTGGGTCCGCTGGCTTGAGCGACACCCGAAGAATGTCATCCAGGCCATGGCCCGGGCGGCGGAGGAGGACAAAGACTGGGAACAGCATGTCGTCTCCCAGGAGGCCATCGATCGTTGGGCCAAGACAGTCCAGATGAGAGGCCCAAGGCCGAAGCGGCGATCTTGAAGTCTCACGCTGCAGGGACGTCAGGGAAGACTCTGCCGGCTTCAGCAGGAAACGATTCCGCTGTGCCGGTAGTCACTCGACGTCCGACGGCATCTCCCTCGATAGGCTCAGCGGGCCGCGGACGAGTAAACCGTAGAAGGTTAGGCACCAGGCCGTCTGTCGCCCTGTTTCTCTTCAGGTGAATCGGGAGTACGTTTGCCCTTCGCGCGTGCCCCGAGGAAAAGGTGCATCGGTATTCGGGCTACGGCGCCCAGGAGGAAGGTCCCTCCCCACGCCAGCAAAACGGCCAGGACCACCCATAGCAGCCCAAGCCCGCGTCGGAACAGGACATACCCAAACCAGAGGTAGGAGGGGTAAGTGAGCCAGACGAGCAGACTGAGGGGGCGATAGAGTCTTTGGCTGAAGTACACCTGAAAGACGCTTTCGAGGAAGACGAGGCCAGCAACGGCTGCTATGATGCCAACCTGGAGGCTGAAGAAGGTGGTCACGACCACCAGAAGAAGCACTGCAAGATCGTGGGGGACGCCCTGCCATCCCACCCGCGCCTGCTGAAACATCTTGGCTTCCATCACCTGGCGACAGACATCGTCGAACTCGGCGGGCCCAAGGAGCGGGAACTCGCCAAGCCACCTTTGGCGCTCTTCAGGCCCCAGACTATCCAAATCGGTCAGCTTGAGTTCGAAAAGCCGTCGGGCGAGCTCTCGGCCCTGTTCGGTCTGACGATTTGCTGTGCGCTTCTTGGCTGACATCGGATGCCCTCAGACAGGTCTCTGGGTCGACCCGAGGCGGAGGGCCAAGCTTTGGCAACAAGGCCCACCCGGCTGACGCCGCGGGAATCCTGATCCGCCCGCGACTCCGAATGCTTCACTGGTCAGCGGTCTCCCCAGAGGTGTCGATCCAATAGGATAAGTTGCGCGGACGATCTGGGTCTAGGCCAAGCGCCACCGCTCGGGTGACAGCGATCATCTGGATGACCGGCATGTACAGCGGCCCTCGGGCGCGCTCGCCCAGCCCAGGGCCAACCTCAAGGAAGTAGTCCACGTATGACCTGAGGTCGGAGGAGGCTTGATCGCACAGCGCCAGGACCGTCCCGCCAAGCGATTTCATATCCTTCAGGAAACGCTCTTCCTTTTTCCGGCCCCGGTCAGAGAGCAGGGTCACGATGAGAACGTGTGGGTTCACAGTGGACTGGGGCCCATGTCGGTAGTCGAGCACCGGGTAGGCATCTGCCGGGAGGAGCGTGGTTTCCTTGACCTTCAGCTGACCTTCCCGGGCAAGGCCGAAGAAGGGTCCGCTGCCCACAAAAGCGAAAGCCCCGAGGTCGGATCGTCCGCCGATTTCGCCGCCCAGCCGCTGACAACCCTCCATCTGCGCCTGGCAGCGGGCCGGGAGGAGTTCAAGCTCGGAGAGGTAGGCCTGGTCGCGGGAAACAAGCGCAGCCAGGACCTGCGCTGCCAGGAGCATACCCGTCAGGGAGCGAGTCGTGACAATGGCCTGTTCCGCGACAGCGGCAAGGACGATTCTCGCCTCGCTGCGCCGGGCGAGTGGGCTGTCAGGCGCACACGTCACGCCGATCGTTCGGACATCTCGCTTCTGCAAATCGCCAAGTGCCTCGAGGACCTCCGTTGTCTGGCCAGACCGGGAGAATAGGATGGCCAGTGTCCTGCGCGAGGGGACAAGGACGCAGTCCGGCAGGGACGAACACTCGGCGGCCGGGACCGCGCGCACACTGATCCCGGTTTGCGCTTGCAGGAGAGGAGCAGCGAAGAGCGCCGCGTTCAAGCCCGATCCACACCCAGTCACCACGACTTCCTCAATATCCTCAAACAGGCTGCAGGCGACCTTCGCTTGGGAGACGAGGTCTGGAAGCAGTTCAGACCACGCGCGGGGCTGGCTGGCGATCTCGCGCTGCACCAGGATACCGGGTAGTTCCGACTGCATATTGGGGACCGTTCCAAGACGCGGCGGGATCGGATCCGTTCAGGCATTATAGACTTGTGTTCGAGCCCAAGTCAAGCGATGATGAGGTGAGGTGTTGAACGAGGCCCCCAGCGGAAGAGGAATAGCCGTATCTGAGGTGGGCTCCGTCCACTCCACCAGATACGCCCATTCCCATCTCTTCACGTCGAGGGTGTTTCAACGACTCTCGATGGCATGAGAGCGTTGAACAAAGCCGGCGTGATGGAAAGAAATGGAGGCAAGCATGGCGATGATATTCCAGCAGGCAACTGTCTACACCCCCCTTGAAGTGCTTGAGAGAGCCGCGGTTGTGGTCTCGGACGAGGGCCGAATCACTTACGTTGGCCCGATGGAGCATGCCCCCACTGCACAGGGCACACGCATCGACTTGGGCGGTCGCATCCTTGTACCCGGTTTCATGGACATTCACGTCCATGGCGGGAACGGGATCACCTTCGAAGTCGAGGGAGACATCCCCGGATTGCTGGATGCTTATTCGAAGTGGATAGCGACCGCGGGTGTGACCGGGTACCTGTGCTCGATCGCGGCACCCAAGGCTGAGGCACTGGAGCAGGGGATCAGGTATTACGTGCATGCACTGAAGGCAGGGCCACACGCGGGAGCTGAGGCGCTTGGCCTACACCTTGAGGGCCCCTTCCTGAGCCGGGAAAAGAAAGGGGCCTTCAACCCAGCCTGGCTGCGCGCGCCGTCATTGGAGGAGGCTGAGGCTTACCTCCGCGCCGGCGAAGGCTGGATCCGCCAGATGACTTTGGCCCCTGAACTCCCAGGGGCAGCCGATGTGGCCAGGCTTTTCCGCCAGGCAGGCGTGGTGGTGGCTCTCGGCCACACAAACGCTGACTACGAGGCTGCAGGCGCCGCACTTCGGGGGGACTGGACCCACGTCACACACAGCTTCAACGCGCAGCGAGGGTTTGAACACCGGGCGCCGGGCGTCTTTGGCGCCGTCCTGACTTCGGACGGGGTCACGGCCGAGTTGATCGCCGACGCGATCCACGTTCATCCCGGCGCAATGAAAGTATTGGTACGCTGCCTCGGCGTGGATCGTGTCGTGTTAGTCACCGACGCGATGGCCGGCGCTGGATTGCAGGATGGCGAATACGATCTCGTCGGGCATCGGGTCACCGTGAAAGGCGGGCGCGCCACCCTCTCAGATGGGACCCTGGCCGGAAGCACAGCCAGGCTGAACGAGTGTGTCCGGAACATGCACCAGCAGGTGGGGTTGCCTCTGCCGCAGGCCGTGCAGATGGCCACCCTTAACCCGGCGCGGGCCATGGGGTTTGCAGACAGGCTCGGCAGCATCACTGTGGGTAAGGACGCCAGCCTCACGGTGATTGATGAGAACGTCGACGTCTACCTGACGGTTGTCAAGGGAACCTTGGTCTACGAGGGCCTGTAGACCTGGATCTGCGGCGAAGGTGGCCGACGGACGTGCACAGGCGCTGCCTGGCCCAGACTGGCTCGCAAGGAGGTCAAATGGCGGTGAAGAGGCTCAAGGTGGGCCTTATCGGCTTGGGGTACATTGGCAAGATCCACGCCACGGCTTACCGGAGCATCCCGCTTTGCTTCAGTGAGGCGCCGGTAGTCGCCGAGCTGGCGGCGGTGCTGCGTTCCCGCGTGGATACAGAGGATGTGCTTACACGCGAGATCGGCTTTGCACTGGCGTCCCAGGATCGGGAGGAGTTCTTCCGCCAACCCCTGGACCTGGTGGACATTTGCACTCCCAACTTCCTGCACAAAGAGCAGATCGAGGAGGCTCTGAGCCGGGACTTGCCTGTGTACTGTGAGAAGCCGCTGGCCAGGGATCTTGAGGAGGCTCGTGCAGTCGCTGAACTCGCTAGGCGGAGAGGCGCCCTGACACATGTGGCGTTCGTGCTGCGCTACCTGCCGGCCATCCGCCAGATGAAAGCCTTGATCGAGGCCGGCGAGATTGGCGAGGTCTTCAACTGCCGAGCGCACATGTTCCACAGCGGGTACCTCGACACGGAGCGACCAATGTCGTGGCGCTTGCGTCGGGCCGAGTCAGGAGGTGGAGCGTTGGCGGATTTGGGATCCCACCTCATCGACTTGGTCTACTACCTCTTAGGAGAGGCCGCCTCGGTGCGTGCCCTCACGCGCACCCTTGTCATGGACCGACCCAGCGCCCGCGGCTCAAGCGACCGGGAGAGGGTGGACGTGGATGACTGGGCCCACTGCCTGCTGGAACTGAAAGCCGGCGCAGTGTGCGCTCTGGAGGTCACCCGAATGGCAGCCGGGGCGGGCGAGGCGACGTCCCTGGAGATCTTTGGAAGCCGGGGCGCGCTCGCCTTCCATATCCACGAGCCCGAGTCCGTCCGCCACTACGACCTTCGGAAATCCCGGTGGAGTCAAGGTGCCATCGACGTCCCAGCAGCGGCGGGAGAGCGCCCTATCGGGCAGTTGTGGCCAAGCGGGAAGTACTCGCAGGGCCTCATGGTCAATGCCCACATGGCGGCGGCGTACGACTTCCTCCAATGCGTGGCTGAGGGTAAGCCGTCGAGGCTAGACTTCAGGGCGGGCCTGGCCGTGCAGGAGGTCCTGGAGGCCGCCTATCTCTCCGCCGCTCACAACGGCGAGCCCATCGTTTTACCTCTCTAAGGGATGGGGCGCTATCCATCAGTGGGGATCCGGGCTCGGGCGCGGCTCCTCGCCGGCGCCGGCAACAAAAGCCTCGACCAACTCCTGGGTCCGGACACCGTCATAGGCGTCATGCTCTGGGGCCCGCTGCTCGCGCACGCAATCGAGGAAGTGCTCCACGGCCCCGTGGAAGCCGCGCTCGACCAACTCGGGGACCCACCGCGCGGGCCGGTCCAGTCCGTAGACCTCCTCCCGCTGCGGATATCTGACACGCAGCTCGCGAAAGGCATCAACCTCGACCGTCAGACCGTCCCCATGGAGCGCGACGCGCTCCTTCCAGGCGCCGGCCCGGAGGCTGGTGAGGACCACTCCCAGACCACCCGCTTCAAGGGTGGCAATGCTGACCGCGCCCACGAGCTTGCCGTCCTTCATTTCGAAGGATGTGTGGACAGGGTGAATCTCTCCACAGAAGAAGCGCAGCAGATCGATCTGGTGGATGGTGTCATCGAGGTAGTTGTTGTAGAGGCTGACATGATAGGCCGAGGGGCGATGTTTCTCAACGACGCATAGCTGGAGGCGGTGCCCGGCGATGAGCTCTTTGGCCTGTCGGTAGAGGAGCGCATGGCGTCGGTTGAACCCCACCATGAGGATTCGGCCTTTGGTTTTGGCCAGATCCGCCAGCTGGCGCGTCGCGGCACTCGACTCCGTTGCCGGTTTCTCGACGTACACGTCCACGCCTGCCTCGAGAAGCGCCTGCACCAGCTGAGCATGGGACGGCGTAGCGGTCAGGACGAAAGCCGCCTGAGGCCGCAGCGCCAGCAGGGCCTCCAGCTCCGTGGTGCCGAACTCGATCTGCCAATCCGCGCAGACCTCATCGACCGTCTTCTGTGTACGGCTGAAAAGGCCCACGATGTGGACGTGGGGCCAGGTCCGCAGGAGGGGGAGATAGGCCTTGCGAGCGATCCCCCCGCCCCCCAGAATGGCGACTCTCATGATTGACTGGTGCCTGTTTGACATCTTCGAATCCCCTGCTTCAATCGGGAGAAGCTACAGATCGCGGCCAAGTGTACCCTGTCTTGACAACCCGCGTCGGTAGATTGGTGACTGCTTTCCAAGCGAGCACCCGCGCTGCGCCCGCCTGCCTCGCAGCCTGAGGCCGAGCGCAAAGATCAGGAATGCATCGAACGGACTTCCCCGCACCTCAGATCAGGGACACCCCCCGATTCCGGCGGGGCGTCCACCCCCCAAGGCTCACAGACAACGATACCCTGGGTCAGACAAGAGCGTGATGACGGGCCACCGAAATCATGAATCCCGTAAGTAGCTTGTATAGCATAGGGAGACCTCGCTGTGGCAACGCTGCAATGCGCGAGGTGGGAACCGGGGTAGCAGCGGCGGTTCCTATCGCGTGAGGGGCATTCACCCTCAGAATCCGCCCCTATCCCCGGTAGCGGATGCGGAATCTCATGGAAGACGGGACGATTCGGGTCTTGATCGCCGACGACCATCCACTGGTCGCAGAGGGTCTGAAGATGATCCTCGAGAGGGATGGCCTTCAGGTCATAGGCGTGGAAAGGGGTGGCGCCAGACAATCGAGATGGCCCGCTCTCTGGAGCCGGATGTGGTCGTTCTTGACATTGTCATGCCGGACATGGACGGCCTCCAGGCGCTGGCCAGCCTCCGCTTCACCGCCCTCAGCCGCACACGAGCGCTACGCCTGCGTTTCCGATGGCTCGAAGAGGGCGAGACCATCCATGGTCTCGCCG
>CAYQUY010000045.1:8401-12352 GCA_964420755.1 uncultured Anaerolineaceae bacterium | reverse complement strand
GATATGGGGGACTCGGCCATTACCGAGACGGTCGGTTGGGGGGCGTTCACCCTTGGCGGGGCGCCGGGCATCCTCACGCTGGTCGGCGGAACGCCCGACGAGGCTCTGGCATACACGCGGGATATGCGCAAGATCACGACCACGACGCACCCAACCTACCGCATGCCGGCGCTGGGGTTCGCCGGCACATCGGTCGGGATCGACATCCGCAAGGTCGTTCAGACCGGCATTGCTCCGATCATAGACACCGCGATTGCGCACAAGGATCCCGGATACCCGATCATCGGCGCCGGCTTGCTGCGCGCCCCAATGGATTGCTTCAAGCAGGCTCTGATCGGCTTTGGGCAGAGGTACAACGCGCACTGAGGCGAAGCATTCGGGTCCAGGACGAGTGACATGGCGACGGGATTTGTGGTCCGCAGGCACCAGTACTACGACTCGGTCTTCCTGATGGGAGTGAACAAGAGGTTGCTGCAGTTCCCGGGCGTTCAGCAGACGGCCGTCCTGATGGGAAGCGAGAAGAACAAGCAGCTCCTGGCCGACATCGGAATCCGGGGCGACGAGATCGACGCGGCCCAGCCCGGGGACCTAATCGTCGCGGTGATCGCAGAGACGAAGCAGGTCGTCGAAACCGTCCTGGGCAACCTCGATCAGGCATTGCTAGCTACTGAGGGCGACGCACCGAGGTCCCATCTCAAGACGCTCGAAGAGGGCTTGAGCCGGACGCCATCTGCCAACCTGGCCGTGCTGACGATTCCGGGCGAGTACGTCTACCGCGAGGCAAGGAAGGCGCTCGAAGCCGGATTGAACGTGTTCATCTTCAGCAGCAACGTCCCTGTCCCGGAGGAACTCAAGCTCAAGCAACTCGCCTCCGAGAAGGGCCTCCTGGTGATGGGGCCCGATTGCGGCACCAGCATCCTGGGCGGAGTCGGAATCGGATTCGCCAACGTGGTCCGAAGGGGGAAGATCGGGGCCGTTGGCCCGTCCGGAACCGGTCTGCAGGAATTCACCACTCAGATCCATCACGCCGGACATGGCGTGTCGCACGCCATTGGGACGGGCAGCCACGACCTGTCGGATGAGATCGGCGGCATCACAACCCTCACGGCGTTGGATGCGCTGGAAAGAGATCCGCAGACCGAGGTGATCTCGATCATCGCCAAACCCCCTGGCCAGAAGACGCTCCGGCTCCTGGTTGAGCGACTGAAGAGCTGCAGCAAGCGCGTAGTTGGCTGTTTCCTGGGCATCCCCTCTGGCGAGATCGAGTCGCAGGGGCAGCTGACTGCGGCACGCACGATCGACGAGGCAGTCCTGCTGGCGGTCGATCCTCTCACAGGGCCGGGCACCTGCCCCGCGCTCCAGCTCTCGGAGCAGGACCGCCAGTCGGCGGCAGAGACTCGCTCCCACTGGTCCGCGAAGCAGCAGTTCCTGCGCGGCCTGTTTGCCGGCGGAACGTTCTGTTACCAGGCTCAGCAGATCCTGGAGGACCGGGGGCTGCCGGTCCACTCGAACGTCCCGCTAGATCCTGAGCGAAGGCTCCAGGACCACAACCTCAGCCTCGGGCACACCCTGCTCGATATGGGCGATGATTTCTACACTCTGGGAAGACCGCATCCGATGATCGACAGTACCATGCGGAAACAGCGCATCATCGCCGAAGGTCTGGACCCGAGCGTCGCCGTCCTCCTCCTGGACTTCATCCTCGGATACAACGCTATGGAGGATCCTGTTGGGGATCTGCTGGACTCGGTGCTCCAGGCAAAGCGCAGCGCGCAGAGACACGGCGGCCAACTGACTGTCGTAGCCTCCATTTGCGGCACCAAGGGAGACCCCCAGGATCTGGACCTGCAGCGGAGGCTACTGGAGGACGCTGGCGTGATCACCTTTTCGAGCAGCGCCAGGGCGGCGCTATTCTGCTGCCAACTCGTGAAGCCCGAGTAGGAGCGTCGGATGCACGAGCAGATCGATCGAATTCTGCATGAGCCCCTTCTGGTTATCAATGTGGGCTTAAGGGGATTCGCAGAAAGCCTGGAAGATCAGGATGTCGATGTCACTCAGGTCGAGTGGGCGCCTCCGGCCTCAGGCGATCAGGAGATGATCGACCTGCTCGAAACTCTCCTGTAGGATCGTGAGGTTCGTTTGGAGGCCCTGTACCGGCTTTCCGCCAACCAGGCTTCCCCACGGCGCTCAGCTTCGACAGCCCGTTAACGGACAACTGAGCAGCGACGCGGCGTTGCTCAGAAGCAAGTCCACGGCATTCACAGTAACAAGGGGAGCGGGGTTCCGCCCATTTCGTCTTCGCCCGGTCACGCGAAGGCGAACGCGCCGACAGAGGTCGCCGCCTTGAGCAAGAGCAACCTGGGCATGATCTTGAGGTGGGATTCGATCAACAGGGCCGGCGTGCCCCGGGCGATCTCCGCTTTCTCGGTCACCCGGCGGGTCTCGCCCCGCGCCTCGACGCGCGTCTTGCCGCACTCCATGGTGATCGGGCAGGTGAGGTCCTCGAAGTCCTGCTCCATCCGATTCCCGTGGTTGAACAGCAACTACATGACCTGCTCGGCGGGTGTGGTGCGAATACTCACCGTCTCGATCTGCCTGAACCAAGAGAGGCCGCTGCTCCAGCCCATTCGTCTGGGCAACACCACATGATGGAGGAACCGAAATGACAGTCAGTGAAGGCAAGAACGTCCTGGCGGCGGTGGAGGCCGTGCTGGGCGGGAAGGAGATCATGGACCCGCCTCGGGCGCTGCTGTTGCTGCGGCTGTGCCAGTTCTCCATGGCCCTTGCCCCAGACAAGACTGAACGCTACTGGCAACTGCTGCAGCCAATGCAGAACAAACTCCCGCCTGAGCTACAGGCGGAGTTCACGGCACTGAAGGCCACCCTGGAGGAATCTCTCCCATCCGGGGCCAAGGGATTCGCGGCAGAGATGCTGGCCGAAATCCAGGCAGACAGGAAACTGCCGGACACGGAGGAAATCAAGCGCCAGCTGCTTGATTGCGAGGCGCGCCTGAAGAAACGCATGATGCCTTTCGGTAAGGGTCCGATCTGGACGGCGCTGGTCGAGGCGTGGATTCCACTTGACCGGGACTACGCGCTCAAGTTGCTCAAGAACGTGTCCGGTGGCCTTCAGGACAACTTCATCAGCAAGATGAACAAGGCCAACCCGCTTGCCCCCGACGAGTGGACTACCTTAGTCAATAGCGTGGGCATGGGCAGGGTCGAGCAGGCCGCGACCAAGATCCTGGACGACGACAAGCAGACGCTGCGCCTGCCACGCCCGGCTCTTGCGCAAGTTGCGGCACGCCTGCGTAACGCGCTGGAGCAATCCATCAAGGCTGGCAATGCAGCGGAAATGGGAAACGTGGTCAAGCGATATGCCCGGATGCTCGCGTTGCACGCGAGGGGCGATCAGGCTGGATCGATCCCCGATTTGCTGGAGGAGCTCCACGTCTTCATCGCCAAAGCCTCGTGGCTGGACGAGCCCTGGTTGACGCGGTTTGACTTGATCGGGACGATTATCGGAATGGGCGTGGGGCTGAAGTCGGCGGGCCTGGAAGTCATGACCCCTGAGTTCATTGAGCGGCTGGTCGGCAAGACGCCGGCGCATATGGTCAACTTCGTCCGGGCCCAATGCGCTGGGCTGACGACGGCGCCTGAGCAGGTCGAGTCGGCGTACGCGACCCTGATGAGCAAGGTCAACCAGGATCCGACAGCGGAGGCCTGGTTCCTAGTCACGTTGGTCAAACAGGGATTGGGAAGCGAGGCTCTGGCCCTGGCATCGAAGTCTCCCCAGGCGCAATCCCTGTTGCCCCGCCTGCGGCGCGCTTTGTTGTGTAGCTATCCGGAGACGGCCGGGGTGACTGTCTCTCCCGCAGACATGACGGGGGATCCAATTGGCGAGTTCTTTGCCCAGGGGAGGGTCGAGCAGCGGGCGGCCTACCTGAGATC
>CAYQUY010000045.1:0-8391 GCA_964420755.1 uncultured Anaerolineaceae bacterium | reverse complement strand
CCTGAGATCGGTGACGCAGGACGGGAGCCGCTCGGTGCCGGGCGCCATGTGGGCGGGCGTTGGGACCGAAACCGAGCCAGAAGGGCTGCGCGGACTCTGGAAGCAACTTGCGACACGTAAGAAGACCACTGACGAAGCCCTCATCGAATACCTGGCGCGCAATCCCCTGTACTCCTCATACCGCAGAGACACCAAGAAAGAGAATCAATTCAGCGAATCGTTGCGGGTCAACGGATTCGGCGACTATCGCTACCAGGACGTGGACAGCGCGCTGCTGGCGGCGCTGGTAGCCTGGGGGCGCCAGGAGCCGGCACAGGTCAAGTCGGTGCTGCGAGCCATGTGGAACGCGATTCGCCCGGATGATCAAATCCTGATGGTGGATTGGCTGCGCAACGCGATCATGACACGTTGCGTGAGCGTCTTTGCCGCCGACGCGGAGGTGCTGACCGGGGACTATCTGGCCTGGCTCAAGCGTGAACTCGTCGACAAGGGCCGCCAATGGCAATTCGGCAAACAGATTGTGACCTTGCGCTATCCGGGCACCGCCCCTCTCCAATTCTGCGTGGCGGCAGCTTCGACGGTCGGGGCAGGGTCACCCGAGAGACGCGACCAGATCCTGCTGGCCGGGCTGGGGAAGTTCGAAGCCAACCCAGCGCTGGTTGAGGCCGCTGCCCAGCTCTATAGCTCAGACAAAGAGCCGTTCGCGTTGAAGCCGCCGCTGCAGCTCAAGTCCAATCTGGTCGCCGGCTGGCAGTCAGGGATCGTGAAGAGCGCGCTGATGCCGATCCTCCAGGCCCTAGTCGCCCAGTCCGCCGGCCCTGCTTAGGGCAGGTCGGGGCAGAATGTAGACCGCTGCGCCTACGACCAACCCAAGGCTGACTGCACTCATCGACCAGTGCCACGCGCCAGCGTAGTTCGGGCCAGCGATGGTGTACGTAGGCGCCATCAGGAACTAGATGGCCAGCGCCAACGCGCCGCACGCGGCCGAGGCGATGGCGCTGGCCTTCGGGCCGGTCTTCGTCCCGCCCTCGGGCTTCTCGAAGTTCATGCCCTGCCAGACACCAGGAATGCGGAACAGCAGGTTGACGATCAGGGTGAGGCCGGTCGTTTAGACGACCCTATCCACCGGCATCGAGCCGCCGCGCAGACTGCGCGAGACGGCCATGTGGAGGGCGCCGATCACTGTTCCGGCCGCCAACGCGATCAGCGCAGCGCGGTAGGCGTTCTTGGTCCCACGCATGAGGAGCACGACGGCGCGCACGCGCCATAGCCCGACCGCGAGGGTGACGATCACGAACAGGATGTGTAGCTACTGAAAAGGGCCAATCCCGGCGAACTCGTCCCCGTCGCCGGTGAGGTTGAGCGCTATGCAGCTCGTGTCCGCGCTGCCCATCAGTCCGAAGAGCGCCATCAGGCTGATCACCACAATCCCGACGATGCGCAGCAGCCTGGCCCATCCCTTGTCTCGCATGCAGTCCCACCCTCTTCGAGATTCCCTATCCGGATCTGAATCCAGCCACGAAAGCCGCTGTCATGAGCAGCAGCAGGCCGGGCAGCAGCTTGAGAATGGTGGCCCGCGCAAGAAGCGGTCTGCCCGCCTTCAACAGGGAGAGCAGCAGTCCTCCCAGGCCGATCAGCGCCCCACCGACACCGACCCACGCGAACCCGACCGGGGAGCGCCCAGAGATGGCCCACAGGATCGGAAGCAAGGTGATCGTCAGCCCAGCAATCCCGTGGACCACGGCGAGCACAATGACGGGCCGGCGGTTCCTCATTGGGATCAGGCGCGTGACCATGACGGCCAAGAACCCCAGGACGGCGAAGACCAGGTATGCGATCCGGTAAGCAGGCAGGTGCTGCCAGACCAGTCCCAGGGACAGGCTGAGCGGAATGACCGTCGAAACGATCACCACCGTCGGGCTATCGAGGACGTCGAATCCCAGGATGATCAGCAGCAACCCAGCCACGAGCAGGACGCCGAAGGCGATGGTGTAGGCCGTGATGGGAAGGCTTGCCAGCCCATCGATGCCGACGACGATCTGATAGGCGGCCAGAAGACCGGTGAGTAGGAGAGGGACGCGGTCGAAGACAGTCATTCTCACGGGTCTTCCTTCACAGGGACAACAAGAGCATCGCGCTCAGCATATAGAGGCTGGCGTACTTGAACAGGCCCAAGTTCAGGCGTTCGCCAGGCTTGAAGACGCTGGCGATGGCCAACAGCAGCAGCCCGGCGGAGAGCACGGCCAGCAGCCGTATGAATCCCCACTCAATGCCAATCAAGACGCCGGCGATGCCGATGGACAGCGCTGCCAGAACGCTGGCGAGGGCGACAACCCAGCGGGTTGTCTGGAAGCCGTAGCGGGACGGAATGGTCGGGATGCCCGCCGCCCGGTAATCATCGAAGTAGCGCATCGAGAAGGTCAGGACGTGAGTCGGGATCCAGAACAAGATCGCCAACGCCAGCAGGATGCCTATGCCGTCGATGGCGCCGAGGCCGTAGGTGCGCCCCGCCAGGATGGGCATCCCGCCCGCAACGCCGCCCCAGACGATGCTCCAGGCCGTCCGGCGTTTCAGCCACAAAGTGTAGACCACGACATCGGTAAACAGTCCGGCCAGGACGGTCAATCCGTAGAGTGGGTGCATCGCCACCGACAGGCTGACGCCCAGGGCCGAGAGGGCCAGCCCCAGGCGGAGTGCCTCACCCGGGGAGACGCGACCATCGGCCAGCGGCCGGTGGTGGGTGCGATTCATAACCGCGTCCAGGTCGCGGTCGTACCACATGTTCAGGATGGTCGAGCCGGCGATCGATAGGTACAGGCTTAGGGCCAGACCGAGGAAATCGTACCAGTGGATCACCGGGCAGCGGGCGCTCATGAAGCCAGCCAAGCCGGTGGAGAGGAGCAGACCGGTCTGAAGCGACTTGGTCAGCGGCCAGTAGAGTCCAAGTTTCGCTTGGATACGACGAAGAACGGATGTCATCCCTGCTATCCTACCATATCTATTGACTAGGGATCCCTCGCGCAGCGAAAGCCGATGCCCGGGCTGTAGCAAGTCGGCGTGGCGTTATTGCGAGCCCAGAGACGCAGGTCCCTCTCGCAGGTGTCCTTCGAGCCGCCGCGCAGATAGCGGTAGTGGTGGCCTTCGTACACGTGACCAGTCCGCTGCCAGACGGTGGCGGGCATGTTGTAAAGCCATAGCGGCTGGCAGAGTCCAGGGTAGCGTATCCGGCGCAGGTCCCGCCGCTGTAGAAGCCGACAGGGCTGGTGCGGGAGCCGAACGACCCCATGTTTTCGAACGGGTCACGGCTAGCCTAGAAGTTGGCCTGGCTCGCGACGACGTCGTAGCCCCAGGGGAAGGGACGATCGTCGCCGGACCTGCTGGCGGCCATCTCGTCGAAAGTGGCCCACTGGCGGCGGGGAACGATCAGGCGGCCGTCCTTCATCTCGGCGTTCTTAGGCAGCGTGCCAGCCAGCCGGGCCTCGACGCTGCGCAGCGACAGGTCCTCGACCAGGCCGATGAAGTATCGGTCACGTTCTCCCAGGTGGCGGATGACGACGATTGCCAGCATGGGATAGCGCGAGACCAGGTCAAGAAAGGTGACCCCCTCAATGACCCGGACTTCGACGTTCTCGAGAGCGACAACGGTTCTGCGATAGGAGGTATCGGTGAAGACCGCGACGTCCCCGAAGAAGTCGACTGGCCGTAGGACGGATAGCGCCTGCTCGCGCCCGTCGGGGGACATGCGGGTAGCCTTGACCCAGCCCGATTCCAGGATGAAGACCGCCGTGGCAGGCTCGCCTTCCAAGTAGATGATTCGCCCGGCGTCGGAGTGCCGACGGATGGCGGCCCGGCTTATTGCCTCCGACGTGGCCGCCTCAAGCCCCGAGAACGCCGACAGCTTCGAAAGCGCCTGCTCCACCGGTGGGGAGTCCCCAGTCTTCGACAAGAGGTGTCCCCTGGAATGCTTGACAGCCTTTCCCCTGCTGCCATTATCGCAAGTCGTTTGGTCCGCTACCTTGAACGCACGATGACGAGCTGAGCTGCCCCGTGTCATTCGCCCCGGTCGCCAACGAGCGAGCCGGAGGTTCAGCCCACGGCGGCCCTCTTCCGGTACAGGATCATCTGCACGTGGTGGGTCTCTTCAACTACCGATTATGCCGTAGTTCTCGGCGGCCGGCCATGGGTAGCAGCGGAGGCTTCGCGAGGCGAGCCCGCCGGTCGTTCACCTGGTGTGACGTCCCGGATGCCCATGAAGGAGCTGATTGCCCCCTCTGCCTGGCTTGGGGCCGGTGGAAGGGTCGTCGACTTTCACCCTGCCCTCCCCCGAAAGGGAAAGCGGAGAAGCCGGTTGCGTGCCCTCACGGCCCGCACCGGGCCGCTGCGCCGCGTAAGAATGCCCCTGGGCCATCCCTCTCACCGATCTGGATAGACCGTCGGGGCGAAATCGGATAGACTCCTCTTTGGATCGCTGTCCCATACCCTCGAAAGAGGAGAGGCCTATGTGGCACGCGCTTGGCATTTCCTCGAGGACCAGCCGCGACGTCGCTGCTACAGCCCGCGAAATGCTCTTGGCAACCTCATCAAAGCTGATCCTCACCACAGGCTCCCTGTACCTGGCATGGCATCTGGTCGCAACCGTGACATGGCCTGAACGGCTCGGATGGCGGCCCTGGGCCCTGGCGGGCCTGATGCTCCTGGTCACGTTCCTGCCCCTTCGGCTGCTTGCCCGGCACGCCTCGGCGGCGCTTCTCCTCTGGCAGGCGGGCCTGGCCGCGGCGATTCTGGCCGCCATCCAACTCTTCCAGGAAGGCGGATTGGCCTGGCTGTTCGCCTTGCTGCCCCTACTGGCGGTCGTCACGCTGGGCTGGCCGGCGGGGCTATTCGTAGAGGGTCTGGTGGCAGCCGTCGTTTACTGGATCTCGACCTGGGCCCTTGCCCAGCCCCTGACCTGGGGCGCTGGCGTGGCCGTCATCGGTGGCGGGGCCCTGGGGGGCATCCTGGGCTGGGCGGCGGAAGATACCTTGCTCACCGTCACGCAGTGGTCCCTCTCTAGCTCGCGCTTGGCCCAAGCCAACATGGAGCAGGCCCGGCAGGATCGCGCCCGGGTGGCGGTCGTCCTGAAAGACCTGGACCACGCGTACCACCGGCTGGAAAGGGCCAACGCGGCCCTGATCGCCGCCTGGAAGGCGGCTGACGAGGCCGAGCGATTCAAGGCGGAATTCGTCACCAACGTCAGCCACGAGCTGCGGACCCCGCTAAACCTGGTGATCGGCTTCTCGGAGATGATGATGACCTCCCCCGAGAGCTATGGCGGCGTACCCCTTCCCGGCCCCTACCGCACCGACCTGAACGCAATCTGCCACAGCGCCCGCCACCTGCTGGCCCTCGTCGATGACGTTCTCGACCTGGGGAGGATCGAGGCAGGCAAGCTCGCCCTGGCACGCGAAGAAGTGGATCTCGGGTCCCTGGTGGACGAGGCGACCGAGATCGTGCGCAACTACATCGCCGCCAAGGGGCTCGAGCTGCGCCTTCAGCTGTCAGAGGACTTGCCACCGCTGTGGGTCGATCGGTTGAGGATTCGGCAGGTGCTCCTGAACCTGCTGGTGAACGCAGCTAGGTTCAGCGATCGGGGCTGGATCAGCATCGAGGCCTCCAGGCAAGGAGAGGAGGTCATGGTCCGGGTCAGCGACACCGGCCGGGGGATCCGCGAGCAGGACATGCCTCGGATCTTCGAGGAGTTCCGGTCGATCGACCAGCCGGCCTCCACCTGGCATAGCGGAACTGGTCTGGGTCTCCCAATCAGCAAGAAGTTCGTGGAATTGCACCGGGGCCGGATGGGCGTCGAAAGCACCTACCTGCAGGGGACGACCTTCTGGTTCACCCTCCCCTGCGGACAGTGGGCTACTCCCCCTGCCCCGGTGGCGGAACGCGGCCAGCCAGAACTCTTTGCCCGGCCGGGGACAACCAGCCCGGTCATCGTCGTCGTGCACGATCACCCGCACATCGCGGCCCTCCTTCAACGGTACCTGGACGGCTATTGGGTGACGGGCGCCAGAAGCTTGCAGGAGGGTCTTGCCCTGGCCCGCGACAGCCATGCGGTCGCTCTCGTGGTCGATGCTGCCCAGACGCTGGCTGACCCACCGGCGGACATCGCCCTTGTCCGCTGCCCGCTGCCCAGCGGACGTCAGGCAGCCATCGCCATCGGCGCGGAGGAACTGCTGGTCAAACCGGTATCCCGCCAGGAATTGCTGGCAGCCGTCGACCGGATCCCCCGGCCCGTCAACCGGGTCCTGATTGCCGATGACGACCCGGATGTGGTGCGCATGTTTCGGCGCATGCTGGAAACGCGCATCCCTGAGGGTTCCTGCACCGAAGCCTACAACGGTGAGGAGGCTCTGCGCTTGATGCGAGAGACCGAGCCGGATCTGGTCCTCCTGGACCTGGTGATGCCGGAGGTCGATGGACAGACCGTCCTGGAGAGGATGGCGACCGAGCCCAACCTCGCCGGCATTCCGGTTGTGATCGTGTCGGCCAAGGTCCAGGACTTCGCCAATGTGCAACTGCCTGGTGTGATCCAGGTCAGTCGGCCGACTGGTTTTCGTCTGGGAGAGGTGGTTCGCGGTCTTCAGGCGATGCTCGAGGTTCTGTCGCCGGGCTGGCCCCGGGCCGCTCCCAGGCCGCAAGAGTCTCCAGAAGCGCCTGTTGAGACACCGGTTTCGACAGGTAAGCCGCTGCCCCGAGCGACGATGCCAGCTGAGCCTCTTTGAGCGCGGAGCAGATGATCACGGGGATGCCGCGGGTCCGAGCATCGCTCTTGAGCGCCTGGAGGAGCTCCCAGCCATCCTCTTCGGGCATCATGACATCCAGAGCGATCGCCGTCGGCCGGGTCTCGGCTACCGCTCGACGGGCTTGCTCCCCGCTCCGGGCACCCAGGACGCGCCAACCACTACGAGTGAGGTAGCGCTGAAACAGGTCGATCAGTCCCTGGTTGTCATCCACGACCAGCAGGGTGCTCTCCGCTTTCACTTTCCACGCTAGCCGCGTCTCCCAGCCCGTCGTCGGGCCCGGCCTGATCCGGAGGGTGCCCCCCATCGCCTCCATCAGCTGGCGGCAGACGTCCAGGTCGGCCGCAGGATCCGGGGCATTCCGCGTCTGTGCCTTCGTGGCGCGGGAAGCGCCTGCGGAAAGCACGATTCCTACCACACCTGGCTCGGCGAAGTCCCTGATCTCGAGGTGACCGCCCTGGATGGCTCGCAGGGCATGGGTGAGGGCAAGCAGGATCGCCTGCCTCAACATCACCCTGTCTGCCCGGAGCACCGTCAAGTGCTGCAACGGAGAGAATTCGAGGTCGACGCCCTGGGCGTCGGCCAGAGCCTCGACAACGGTCCGCAGGCTGTCGAGCAGGGGCGACAGGCCCACATCTTCCCAGATGGCATGGGCAGAGAGCCTCTCGGTCTCCGAGCGGGCGGACTGCTCCTCCAGGGTGCTGGCCGTTTGGGAAACAGCGGCATCTTGGTTGTGGACCGCTTGCCACCGCTCCCAGAGGTCCTCCGTCAGAAGCTCGAGGACACGTGCTTGCTCCCGGAAGTACTGGCTCCTGCCCAGGGCCAGCCTCTTCATGGCCTGGCGCGGGCTCAAGCCCTCAATGAAGCGCAGCTCCAGGATGCGATAGGCACGCCAATCTGGCGACCGAGCCGGAGCCCCCGCCTCTGGACGCATCGACTCGATCGTCTCCAGCAGCACCCGGCGTAGGTTCTGACTGCGCCGGAGAAGCGTCGCCTCCTCACCTTGGGTCAGCAACCCTGTCAACGGATGGCTTTGCAGGTAGGGGGTGTCGTAGAGGCTAGAGAGGGCGTCATGAACCCACTTGTTGAATAGCCCACGCGTGACACGGACCGGATCTCCGACCCCTTCGGTGCCGAGACTCCGACCGGATTGACTGGGGACCAATCCCATTTACAGCGCCCTCGGTTTGTGCATTAATGGGTGTAGGAACGAACCACTCGTTCTATTTCCTCGTCGCAGGTCCAACCCAGGGGACGGCCCCGAGCAAGACTGAAGGAAGGAGGCGAGTATCGTAAATAACCCAAGCCCTCGTTCAGCCATCGTGCTTGAGCACCGCGCAACTGCCCTCCGTGGTTGCCCTACCGTATCAGAACTGGAAGCGGCCGTCAAGGACGGGCCAAGCCAGCCCCTGCACGTGGAGGCCTAGGAGCCACGGTGGCCAGGAGTGGGCGCGACAGGTTTCGCGGAGAGGCGGGCCACACCTGCCAGGCGCTCAAGAATGGAGCGTGAGTTAGCAAGCTCGGATTCCTATGGAGGGGAAAGATGTCCAAGCAACGAATTCCGCTGTTGACCTTCCTGCTCATCGCGGCTTTCATCCTCAGTAGC
>CAYQUY010000044.1:0-12509 GCA_964420755.1 uncultured Anaerolineaceae bacterium | reverse complement strand
CCGTGCCCATGCCGGCAACTTACCCCGTCTACAACTCAATATACGAGGGTCTGGGAGAGAACGCGTCTCCCGGATGTCGGCTTCCTCGCACAAACGACGGCGCAAAACGGCGGGAACGCCGGCCTGCCATGCAAGGTTCTTGCGGACCCTTGATCGCGGCGATACATCCCTGAGCCGGTCCCTGCCAGCAGAGCCTCCCCGACCAAGTAGCCAGACGAGCGCAGCAGCCGGTACTCAGTCCGCCAGGCTTGCGGGGGTGATGCCATTCATCGGAAAAGAAGCGGGTTCTCTAGTAGCTCCGGCACCTTCGCCGCGATATCATCGCGTACCCGCCGGAACTCAGCCATCACTTCGGCCTCCGATCCTGTCGCCGCGGCCGGATCAGGGAAGCCGAGATGCACACGCTTCCCCCTCCCCAGCCAGATCGGGCACTCCTCGGCCGCCGAGTCGCATACCGTGACCACCAAGTCAAACGGAACGCCCCGCATCTCGGCCACATCCTTTGAGCGCCCGGCGTGGCTGATTCCGATTTCCTCGAGGACCTGGAGGGCGTGGGAGTTCACTAGTCCGGCCGGGTGGGTCCCAGCGCTGAATGCCTCCCAAGCATCCCCGTGCCGTGCGTTGACAATGGCCTCTGCCATCTGAGACCTAGCTGAATTCCCGGTACACAAGAACAGAACCCGTCGCCTGTGTGCTCTCACCATAGTCCACCTCTGTGGCTCACGCCATTCGTGACGGCCAAGAAACGCCGCCGCCCTACTCGTGCCCCAACATGCCCTGAAGAGTGAGCCTGCGGTCTGCAAAGCTTTCGTCCCCTGCCAAAGCCTCGCACGCCTCGAGCTGCTGCCGCTGCTGCAAGAGGCCGAAGGCGAAGGCCATGCATGTCGCCTCGCCGCACTGCCGACAATTGGTTTGAGGAAGAAGGGCCCACACATCCAGCGGCTTCGGGGCCTTCCGCCGGGCTGTCACCGCCACGAGCTCGGCGCGGTGTTCCCAGGTCTCATTGATCGCCTCGGCGAGTGCTGTCAGGAGCTGCATGCCCTCAGCGATATCCACCACCTGGGTGATGTTCACGCGCCCCGATTGAAGCGTGATCAGGCCTGGCTTCCGACGCAGCGTGAGCGATGGCGGCTCAGGAGTGTAGGCAATGACATTGGGCAGCGTTGCCAGGTAGGGGAGGACTTCATCCAGCGCGCGCGACGGGATGCCAACCACAATGATCTTGCCCGGCTCGGCCAGGCAAGGCAGCGTCTTCTCCAGCGCGATCGACTCGAGGAAGGACACACTCACGTCCCGAACAGGTTGCCGTGCACAGTGTGGATGCCCGCACCGGGCACCTCGATCATCACCTTTCAACCGCCCTCGAGCAGCTCCTTGGCCTTGCCCTTGAAGTGACGCTTGAGGAAGGCCAGGGCGGCCTCAGCGTCGTCATCCATCAGAATCCGCGCCAGTTCGATGACCTCCGTGTCTTCAAGCACGACCGAGAGGGCCTTCTTCGTCTCGGACATGAGTCACCTCCCCGGGGAGCGGACCGGAGGCCGGCGCGTGCCGTAGTCCCCCGGCGCCCACTCGCTCAATCCGCGGTCCCCGCACCTATTCGCAGCGGACGGACACATCCGTCTTCCGATTCGTCAAGTAGACCAGCCCGCACTTGGGGCAGGTTACCTGGCGCAATCCGTTGTCCTTCGCGGGCGGCCGGGGCCGCAGTTCGGGCGGTAGGCTGGCGAAGGGATCGCCGCAGCAACATCCTCCCGGCTGGATGCCCGCATCCGCTTCGTCTCCGTTCTCATCGGGTTGATCCATGTGAAGCTCTCCCTATCCGATACTCGGAGCGTCGATCAAGATGGAACGGAGTTCTTCCAGATCCTCTGCGTGTTCCGGCCCGAAGAGTGGCGTGCAGGCCTCGACCTGAACCTGTGACGCCGCCAGGCGCAAGGCGAAGGTGAAACACGTCGCCTCCCCGCAGGCCTTGCAGTTGGTCTTCGGCAGGAGCTTGTAGATGGCCATGGGTGTCGGCCGCTGGTGGGTCTCAAGGTCCGGGGTGATCTCATCCCGGCGCTCCCAGGTGCGGTTGACCAGGTCCACCAGCCCGCGGATCTCCTGGATGGCCGCCTCCCGATCCTCGACGTTGCTGGTGGCGATCTCGTAATCATGGAAGGCGATGTTGTGGCCGGCCTTCTTCCAGGTGAGCGCATTCGCTGCCGGATTGTAGACCGCGCCGCGCAGGGTGGCATTGAGGAAGGGAAGCGCGTCGGAGATGGGGGCATTCAACCTGGCGCGCGCCGCGAATCGCTCGGCGCCGGGGTTGCACGGCGGAGTGAAGACCTCAACGTCATAGGTTCCAATCAACATACCTGCATCTCAATCCTGCTTGTTCCGCATCACCCACACAGACAACCCGAACATGATCCCGGCAAATCCCGCGAGGAAGGCGAGATCGACCATCCCATGGTCAAGGGGCGCGCCATCGAGGGCGGACCGAAGCGCCTCGACGGAGTAGGTCAAGGGGAACAGTCGGGCGACCACCTGCAGTCCGGGCGGCATGGTGGCCACCGGTACGAAGACCCCACCCAGGAACATCATTGGGAAGCGAACGAAGTTGGCCAGGGTCTGCGCCTCAAAGACCTCTCGCACGGAAACCGAGACAAAGGCGCCCAGGGCGGAGAATGCCGCCGCGGAGAGCAGCAGGGCCAGCAGCAGCAGCGGCCAGTTCACGCCCGTGATCCCGAACGCCGCCAGAGTAATGGCGAGCACCACCGCCGTGACCGCCAGGCCGAAGGTCATGCCTCCCAGCAGCTTCCCGGCCAGCAGGGAGGGCAGCCGGATCGGCGCCAGCAGCAAGCGTTCCAGCGAACCGATGCGGCGCTCGAAGGCGAAGACGATGGCCTCCATCGAGCTTGTGCCAAACAGGATGGTGAGGCCCAGTAGCCCGGGCACGAGCTCGCGGGTCTCACCTGGGTTCCGGATGGCAAACGCCAATACGAAGGCGAACGGGAAAAGGATCCCCCAGCTGATGTTGGGCGGCTTGAAGTAGTAGGCCCGCAGGTCCTTCAGGGCGATGTAGAACATGCCACGCAGGTCATCCGCCAGCATTTCCGCCTCCCTTCCCGCCCTTCTCGGCGAGCATCGTTTCGGCGCTCAAGCCGGTGAGCCGGACGAAGACCTCTTCCAGGCTCGGCCGTAGGGTATTCACCGCCACGACGCGCCGCCCCTCCGTCTCGGCCAGGGCATGCCGGACAGCCGCCTCCACGTCGTCGGTCTCAATGCGTCTCTTCTCGAAGTTGCCCCCGGAGTCCACCAGGACGACTTCTACGACGGTCCTCTGTTGTGCCCCGGCCTTGAGTGCATCAACCGTGTCCAGGGCCACGATCCGGCCGCGAACGATGATGGCGATCCGGTCGCAAAGACGCTCGGCCTCTTCCAGATAGTGGGTGGTAAGGAAGATGGTCACCCCTTCGTCGCGCAGGCCGGCGATCATCTGGCGCAGATTGCGGGCGCTCATAACGTCCAGCCCGGTCGTCGGCTCGTCGAGGAAGATCAGAGGCGGACGATGCGCCAGGGCTGCGGCCACGGTCAGGGCGCGCTTCATGCCGCGCGACAGCTTGGCGAAGGGGACATCCCGCTTCTCGGCGAGTCGGAAACGCTCCAGAAGCGCCTCCGCTCGCAATCGGCGCTGCGAGCGAGGGACGCCATACAACTGCATGCTGAAAACCAAATTGTCCAGGGCGGTCAGCTCGTCGTACAGGTTGGATGCCTCAGGCACTACGCCGATGCGCTTCTTGATCTGGGTCACCTTGGTGGCCAGGTCGAGGCCGAGGATGGTGGCACCACCGGCAGTGGGGCGCGTCAGTCCGGTCAGCATGCGGATTGTGGTCGTCTTGCCGGCACCGTTGGGACCCAGAAACCCGAAGACTTCCCCCGGGTTGACGTCGAAGTCGATGCCGTCCACAGCCCGCAGGGGCGGACCGGCCTTGCCCGCCGGGTAGGCCTTGGTCAGCCCATCGGCTTGAATAGCATCATTCATCCAACACACTCCTCGAGCATCTGCGGCATGAAGTCCCTATCCGGGTGCCGGCTGCCTGCGCGCACAAAGAACTCCCTCCCGAAGAACAGGCGCTGCCGCGCTTCAGGCGCCCTCATCAAGGGCGTGGAGCCGAGCTGGGTCTTGTGGCACGCCATGGCGGCCTGCTTGGTCGCCCAAGCGGAAGTGACATCTACCGCCAGCGTAATCTGCTCATCAGGAACGGAATGGACCTGGCGCATCTCAAGCTGCTCGGCCAGGCTGCGCGGCACGGCCAGGGTGTAAAGGACTGCAATCTCATTGCTCCGGGCATAGGCTTCGGCAGCGCATCGGCCGATGGCCATGTGATCGGCGTGTCCAGACAGACCGTCCGGGCCAAAGGTGAGCAGTACCTGGGGATGGACCTCGGTTGCGGCGGTCAGGATGTGCTTCGTGACCTCCTCCGGGTTGACCTCCGATAAGTGTCCATCCTGGTAATCCAATAGGCGCGGCGATGCCAGACCCAGGGCGGCACAGGCGCAGCGGAGTTCACGTTCCCGCACGGCCGGCAGGTCTTCCTGCGTGCAAAGTGGCGGGTCGCCGCATGACCCGGCCTGGCCGCGCGTTGCGGTGAGCACGTGAACTCCCACCCCGTGCCGGGCGAGCATGGCGAGCGTTCCCCCGGGGCGAAAGGTCTCATCGTCCGGATGGGCGAATACGGCAAGCAGTGTGGGCGTATCTTCAGCCAATCTCTTCCACCCCGCGGGACCTGCACCCTCAGCAGGCGCGTCTACTCAGCGGCGACGACCTTGCGAACAACATCGGGCGGCATGACAACCGTCGAGCCGGTCTTCGGGCAGGCCCGGTCTTCATCCCAATCGCACCGACCTTCGCGGAAGCCGGACGAAACGGGAGGCGCATCTTCGGCGGGCATGATCTCTGGATCTATCTCGCCAGTTGTTCGGCGACGGTTCTTGACGGCGCGGGCAACGAGCACAAGTCCGACCAGCGGCCAGACGTGGAGGATCATCGGGGTTCCACACTCGGGGCAGGGCATCGCGGCAACCCCCACGAAGCCCGCCATGGTGAGCCACAGTTTCGCCGTGCGCTTGCTCACTGCCGCACCTTCGTTTGGAGCAGCCGCCATGCCCGTGGCGCCTTGACGCTTAGCAGCAGAAGGAGGGCCATCGCCAAGGCTGACGTCAGGCACCACAGGCACACGGCCCGAATCACGAAGGGTTCTAGGAAGGTCAGGTACATGGAGAAGGCCGTGCCCACCAGCGCAAGGAGGAAGCTGCCTAGGCCTGCCCAGATGGCGACGCGCGCTGCCGCCCGCCGCTCGACCGCCCAGGTCGCCAGGAAGAGCAGGTAAGCGAATGCCCCCAGGAAGCTAACAGGCAGCACGCCGAACAGGCGCGCATACGCGCTCGTCTGCACCACATTGCAGTCCCCCACTGGTCCGCAGATCGCGCTGATCGCTCGTGTCTCGACATAGGCCAGGTAGCCCACCACGACTAGGCCAAGAGCGGCCAGCCAGGGCACGGCGTGATCGACCCAGCGGCCCTGGGGGATCGGCAACCGTGGAAAGAAGACTGAGGCGATCGCATACATGAGTGCCATCATCATGGCGACGAGAACCACAGTTGCCAGGACGAAGCCCTGCGGCCGGTCTGGGGTCCGCGGCTCGCCCGCGGCTGGGCCAGGGTCGAAGGCGATAGCCCGCGTGAGTTCGGACGCCAGGACCGGGTGGTCCATCAGGTCAATGCCACCATGGGTGAGATAGGTCACGATCAAGTCCGGCAGTTCGCCGCTCACTTGGGCGCTTCCGATCAGGACCCGGTCGCCGATGATCAGGAATGGGACGCCAATCTGCTCTTGCTGAACCCCCAGGTCCGCAGCCAGAGCGAAGAGCTGATCGACATCCTCCTGCGTGGTCAGCTCGACAAGCAGTACGTCGAGGTGTGACCCATGCTCGGCCTTCAGTGGCGGGAGGACGTGCTGGATGACCTCTTCGCAAGCGGGGCAGCCCTGCATCCAGAACATGGCCAGATGCACGACCGGACTGCGCGCCCCGGGGGTCGAGGTGGGACTCGGCGCCAGAGCCGTCAGCCTGACGGGGTGCACGGCATCGCATTCGAAGCACACGGCCGGCAAGGTCGGAGTTGCCGTGGCGGCAACCTCGTCATCGCACATGTGGCAGACCTTGATTGTCGGCGTGGGCTTCTCTTCCAAGGGCATTGGCCCCGCCGCCCGCGCCGTTCGCGGGGCGGTCAGTAGCGCCAGCGACACAGCCAATGCCGCGAGGCCCGCGCCGGCACTGGCGCGGATTGTGGCTCCCAGGATACGGGAAAGGCTCTGCCTGGCGTCCGGCGAGACGGCGTTCACCCTAGCCCGCGCCTTCCCCACGGGAGAGACCGTACTTCTGGGGCTGATCCCGGAGCATATCCTTGGACTGCCGCAGGATCTTGCGGGCGCGAATCAGGCCGCGGATGTAGCCCTGCGGAGGGAACTCGATCGCGTCCTGCAGGCAAATCGTGGCGCAGGTGGTGCACCCGACCATGCACTTGGCAGGCGCGGCGACCACCGGCTTGTTGCGCTCGTAGTCGAAGGCATACACGCCGCGCCCGCAGGAGGTGACGCACAAGCCGCAGCCCACGCACCGATCGTCGGCCACCGTCGGGTGCCACTGGATCTCGCCCCTAGGGATGCCATGCCAGGCATCAATCGCGGTTCCCGCCATGGGGACTCCTCTCAAGCCGATCTGCCGGCCTCATGCGCGAACCACTGCTTTCGCAGGGCGAAGGCGACATTGACCAGCCCGATCATCACCGGCACCTCGATCAGCGGCCCGATGACGGCGGCGAACGCCGCGCCCGAGTTGATGCCGAACACGGCCACCGCCACGGCGATGGCCAGCTCGAAGTTGTTGCTGGCGGCGGTGAAGGCCAGGGTGGTCGTCTTGGAGTAGTCGGCGCCGATCACCCGGCCCATCCAGAATGAGACCAGGAACATCACCACGAAGTAGATGACGAGCGGGATGGCGATGCGCACCACATCCAGCGGGATGGTGACGATCAGGTTGCCCTTCAGGCTGAACATGACGATGATGGTGAACAGCAGGGCGATCAGCGTCAGCGGGCTGATGCGCGGCACGAACTGCTTCTCGTACCACTCCTTGCCCTTGGCCCGGATGAGGATCAGGCGGGTGAGGAAGCCGGCCAGGAACGGGATACCCAGGTAGATGAACACGCTCCTGGCGATCTCGCCGATCGTCACGTGCACCGCGCTGCCCTGCAGCCCGAGCCAGGATGGGAGCACGGTGATGAACACGTAGGCGTACACGCTGTAGAAGAAGACCTGGAACAGGCTGTTGAACGCCACCAGCCCGGCGGCGTACTCCGTGTCGCCCTTGGCCAGCTCGTTCCATACGATCACCATGGCGATGCAGCGCGCCAGGCCGATCATAATCAATCCGGCCATATAGTCCGGATAGCCGCGCAGGAAGACGATGGCCAGCAGGAACATCAGGATCGGGCCGATGACCCAGTTCTGCAGGAGTGAGAAGCCCAGGATCTTCCAGTTGCGGAAGACGTCGCCCAGTTCCTCGTAGTGCACCTTGGCCAGAGGCGGGTACATCATCAGGATCAGCCCGACGGCGATCGGGATGTTGGTCGTCCCGACGGAGACGGCCTGGTTGAAGGCCTCGACGGCGTGCGGGAACAGGTAGCCCAGGCCCACGCCGACCGCCATGGCCAGAAAGATCCACAGCGTCAGGAAGCGGTCGAGCGTCGGTAGCCGCTTGGAGGCGGCGGGTGAGGGTGCCGCCTCGGCTTTCAACGAAGCTGAAGTTGTCATGTGAAGATCTCTCCTCCGCTGGCACAGTCGCGAGGCGGCGATGAACAGCATCCTGCTAGGATCACGGCACTGAAGGGTTCTTGATTGCCCTCAAGGCCGGCGACATCACCTTCCGGTTGCAGGCGGGCGGCCCGACTCATGCAAGCGCCGCCCGTGCAGCACATCTAGCGCTCAATCAGGATCGACTTCTCGTAGCCGGAGCAGGGAATACAGATCGGCTTGCCGTCCTTCGTGCGGACGTAGCGATCGAACACGTACTCTCCGCACACGTTGCACTTGGTCTTGTTGAAAGACCCCTTCACGGGCTGGTAGGTGAAGTCCGGCTTGGCTTCGACCTTGAACATGGCGTCGTCCGTCTGGTCGTAGGTCCACTGGATGACCTCTCGCCGCACGGGCAAGGGAATCTGGGACGGCTCGACGCCCTTCTTGCGATGGACGAAGAACTCGAACTTGCCCATCGCGTCGACGAAATCCGGCTGAAGGGAGTAGCGCACGGCGCCCTTCTTTGGATGGTAGAACGTAGCCGCCAGCTTGCCGTAGAAGGTCTTGGCGATCAGAACCTTGCCATAGGTCGCGCCGGTAGCGGCTTGCAGGCCGTCGATCATGCAAGTCTGTGGGTGTCCTTCCCCCAGTTCGGGGAAGATGAAGAACCCATGGTCGGCTTCGTGTTGCGCGCCAAGATGGGCCAGCGCCAGCTTACCCATGCGATAGCCGATGGGCATAAAGGGACACTCGTGGCCGTGGAACTCAAAGGCCCATTCGGGTGGGATGTGTTGCGTGGACATGTGACACTCTCCTTTGCTGCTTGCCGTCTTCCGTTGGGAGACGGATGCGGGTGCCAACGACTCAGGCGGTGTCTGCGGCTATCCTAGAAGCTTCACCAGGAGCTGAATGGCAAAGGCCCACATGATCAGGCCCAGGCCCGCCTTGATCATCCCGGGCTTGACCCTCATGCTGACGCGTGCACCAAGGTTGCCCCCGATCAGGACGGCTAGGCCGGTGGCGAGGATCAGTGCGACATCGAGGCGGTGGGAGGTCACATGGCCCAGGATCCCCGCCGCGGCCGAAATGGAGATGATCAGGTGCGATGAGCCGGCAGCGAACTTGGTGGGGTACTTGCACACGTAGACCATGAAGGGGACGATCACGATCCCGCCGCCAACGCCCAGCAGCCCGGCGATGAAACCCACCGCCAGGCCCACCACGGCGATGAGGATGTACATCGCGGTGGAGAAGGACCTGGGCGGCTCACCCTCGACTCGGTTCCGTTCCCAGTAGGCGTAGATCATCCTGGCGCCCACGGCGAACAGAAAGATCACGAACAGCCACAGCAACGCGGTCGTATCCACCGACTGGGACAACGCCCCTCCCACAAACGCACCCACCGCGATCCCCGGCGAGAAGATCAGGGAGGTCTTGAAGTCGATCATCTTCTGGCGATAGAAGATGTAGCCGGCGGAGAGAGATGTAATCAGGTTCAGGACAAGCGATGTGGAAGTGGACAGCAAGATCGGGAAGCCAAGCAGAATCAGGAGTGGGGAGTAGATGGACCCTCCGCCCTGACCAAACATGGAGAACACGAAGGCGATCACGAAGGACAGGATCACGGCGGTCAGGAGCGTGCTGTTGATGTCCATGAATCGATCCTTCCTGTGGTGCTCTCTCCGGCTCCCTCGAAATCGATCCGTCCACCGCAAGTGGGTGGCCGGTTCAGCCCTGCTCCATCGCCGTCGCCAGCCAGGTGGTCACTTCGCCTTCGGTCGGGATGCGCCCGCTGCACACGACCTGCTCGTTGATCACCAGGCCGGGCGTGCCCAGGATCGGGTACTCGATGATCTTGCTGTAGTCGGTGACCTTGATGACCTCGGCTTCAACGCTGAGCATGCTGACCACGCGGCGCGTGATGGCCTCCACCTTCTTGCAGTTGGGGCACCCCGTCCCCAGGATCTTGATCGTCAGCATTGTGTCCTCCACAAGGCGATGTGTTCTGCTTCGGTGTGTCAGTCACCGACGGTAGCTGTTGCGGGCTGGCGGATGGTCCGCCGATTGGCAACGAACAGGCCAAGGGCCAGCAGCGCCAGGAAGCCCGCCAGGTAGCCGGCGATCAGCAGCAGGCTGGCGCCATCAACCCACGCCCCATAGATCAGCCCGGCGGCTGTGCTGAACAGAGCCACCCAGGCGACATACGTCCAGGCCTTCGCCCGGCCGATGATGGCCGTGAGGAGCAGGATGCTCTGCAGGCTGAGTTCGGGATCGGCCATCAGGTAGGCCAGCAGCGGGCCGCGGTGCATCCCCAGGCTGAGGAACATGTTGGCGATGGGGACCTCGACCAGCGTCGGGAAGTACATGAAGACGCCGAAGGCCACGCCGGCCAAGTTGCCGAGCACGGTATTCCTGCCGGCAAGAGACTCGATCCATTCTGGCCGGATCAACTGGCGCAGGATGCCGACGATGAACACGCCCACGATCAGCAGCGGGAAGATCTGCTTGACGAAGCGCCAGGACTCCCACAGCCAGTCGTTGCGCTCGTGCTCGCCCAGCTTGTTACGTGCCAGCCAGGCCAGGGCGATCAGCGCCAGGAACACGGCGAAGAACTTGCCCGGGAAGCTGATCAGCAGACCGCCATCCGACGGCTTCATGCCCACGGCGGCGACGAACAGCGTGAGCGCGATCAGGCCGAGCGTGATTCCTGTCCAGCGGCTGAAGCCGTCGAGGACGTGCTCGAAGCCGCGCCAGGCCGAGAGCCCGATCAGGCCCAACAGGCCGATCAGCACCAGGCCCTGCACCGACACGCCCTCCTCGCCGCGGCTGGCGTCGTAGGGGACCAGGTGGAACAGCGCTTGCTCCAGACGCTCAGCACCGGCGATGGGCAGGTTGACCTGCGCGTAGGTGCTGGTCAGCAGGCCGATCTTGAGCGTGCCGGAGAGCAACAGGGCGACCAGGAGCAGCAGGAAGATGACGACCGCGCGGCGGACGCTGCCCTTGCCGGCGAACAGGTCGTCGGTCTGGCGGTCATGCTCCGCGTCCGAGCGGCGGAAGATGAGCGCCATGATCAGCCCGATGCCGATTCCGAAGGCGAGCGATAGGAACAGGCGAGCGAAAGCCAGGTCGGCGCCGATGGCGACGCCGGTGTAGGCCAGGGCGAGAATGTTCCCCGCCGGGGCGAAGAACAGGAAGGTGATCGCCGGGCCGATGCCGGCGCCCTTCTTGTAGATGCCGGCGAAAAGCGGCACGATGGTGCACGAGCACACCGCTAGGACCGATCCGGCCAGCGCCGAGGCCGGATAGGACACGTACTTCGGCGCCTTGCGCCCGAGGAAGCGGGTGATCGACTCTTTCGGGATCAGCGCCGCCAACCCGCCGGCGATGAAGAACGCCGGCACCAGGCAGAGGAGCACATGCGCAGCGAGATAGGCTGCTAGGTTCCCCAAGCCGCCCTGAATCAACCCCGCTAGAGTTCTCACGAGATCCATTTACGATCCTCGACTTATCCCGCATGGATCCACGACAACCGATGACCCCCGGGAAGCTATATCGTCGTTTGCACACTCAGTCGAGCCCGCACACCGACCACCTCCGTCTTCCATCCCCGCCAGCGTCGTGGCCAGGAGGGAGATCCCCGGGCCGCTCACCCCACGCCGCTTCCCTTTCACCGACGGTCCCAAGTCGTGGGCGGCTCATTCCGATTCTTGAATTGCTGGGGAGAAACAGAGAGGGTGATGCGCTGTACTGCCCCGCGCATCACTGGCGGGTCATGCCGCCTCGGCCACACGGGCACAACCGGGGCATGAGCACGCTATGGCCCGCCGCCTCCTATGCCCGCTCCCCTCCGGAAGCAAGGTCTCGAGCAGCGCCCCAACGCGCGGATCGGTCAACCGGTAGAACACATATGTGCCGTCGCGACGTTCTGCGAGAAGCCCCGCTCTACGCATGACCATGATCTGCTGGGACATGTAGGGTTGGCGGTAGCCCAGATGTGCCTCCAGATGACAGACACAAGCCTCCCCATCTCGGAGAATCTCAGCGATCTGGAGGCGAGCCGGATGCGCCAGCGCCTTGAGGAATATCGCGGCTTGCTGGTAGGCTTTCATGCCATCACCCATTCACGTTTATGAATATACTAAGGGCACGCCTAATTCATGCAAAGTGTTGAATGTCATATCCCTGGAATGACACCGAATGCAGGGACACGGCCATAGGGGGCGCGTAGGGGCACTCGTACTCCGGTTCCCAACGAACCACGCTGGACGCCAGGACTCCCCGTGCAATACGGATTCAGTAGCGCTTCACCGATTACATAAGGGCGCACACGTGTCACTGCCGTACAGTGCCCAACCAGGATCTCCATGCTCTCGCCTGACGTACTGTTAATCGCCCAACAACAGATGGCACACAGTGCCAGCGAAGACCAAGCTGCCGGTGTTGGTGATCCCCCGGTCGGCTTGCGCAGCATGAGGTATCGGGCTAGTATAGGAACGACAGGTCGCGAATGAGTTATGTCTGTTGCCTGGCCCCAGAAGACGGATAAGGGTCTGGGTCCGCCAGGCAGCCCAGAATCAGCAGACCCTTACACGGAATCCGGCGAAAGGCGAACAAGGGTCTGATTCGCCGCCGCCGGGTCCTGCAAAACCCTCATTCGTGGGTTCAAGTCCCA
>CAYQUY010000043.1:0-12528 GCA_964420755.1 uncultured Anaerolineaceae bacterium | reverse complement strand
GGGCATGCTGTGGCTGATTGGGCAGATGCGCAAGGACGGGGCGCTGCCCAAGGACATGATCTTCAAGCTGTCCGCTCACCTCGGCCAGGCCAATCCGTGCGCCTTCAGGCTGCTCGAGAGCCTGGGCGCCGACAGCATCAATCCGGTGCGGGATCTGCAGATCCCGATGATCGCCGCGCTGCGGGCCGCCATCAAGACCCCGGTCGACATCCACACCGACAACCCCCCCGGCTCCGGCGGGTTCATCCGCGTGTACGAGGCGCCGGAAATCGTGCGCGTTGCCGCACCGGTGCACTGCAAGACCGGCAACTCGGTCGTCAGCGGGCATGGCCAACTGACCTCCGCCAGCGACGGGCGGAAGATGGCCGACCAGGCGGCCATCGTTGTGGAGATGGTGTCCAAGTACTACCCGGAGGCCAAGCAGTCACCCAAAGGATCAGGCGACCTGCATCTCCCGGTACCGTAAGGCTGGGTGGGGCATCGTTCCGCTATTGGAAGGAGGGGAGCCGAATGGCTGACTGGAAGCTGCCGCCAGAAGGCGGCCACATGGATCGCCCGAGCGGCGTGTACTACCAGACCATGAACATGACCGAGATCGAAGCGCGGCTCAAGCAGAGCGACCTGATCATCATCCCCGTGGGTAGCACAGAGTGCCATGGCGCGGGCCAGCCTCTCGGCGAGGACACCTTCTTGGTGACCCGGATGGCGGAGCAGGTGGCTCTCAAGACCGGCTGTACGGTGGCGGAGCCGGTCTGGTATGGGTCCCATCCCTACAACCATCTGGGCATGCCCGGCACCGTGGTGATCCCCGAGGACGCGTTCCTGGGCAATCTGCGCGGCGTGATCGCCGGCTTCTGGAATACCGGCTTCCGCAAGCAGATCCTGCTCAACGGCCACGGCCAGGAGGAGGTCATCCCCCTGGCGCTGCACCAGTTCGCCAAGAAGTACCAGGTGCCCTGCATCCTGATCTCCCTCCATTGGCCGACGGTGATCCATGACTACCTGAAGGACAAGGCCCACGGAGGTCCTTTCGAGACACCTTTCCAGCATGCCTGCGAAGTCGAGGCCTCCTACTCTCTGGCCCTGTTCCCCGAGTTCATGAAGATGGATCTGGTCGTGGACACAAAGCCGGAGGGATTCCTGCCACCGGGCCATGTGGACAAGGGTGGGGAGGTCTATCACGCGCCCATCAAGGGGCACGAGCATGTGGGCCTGGGCGGCATCGAAGTGTTGGTCTACCCCGAAGGGGTGATCGGTCGGCCTACGCTGGCGGACCCCGAGAAGGCCAAACCCGGCCTGCAGGCTCTGCTGGACTACATGGTCAAACTGATCGGCGACATCATGACCCGCTTCCCGGCGGGCAAGCTTCCGCCGGTGGACAAGACGACCATGCGCGACCCGGAGGAGATCGAGGCGCTGCTCAAGGGGCCGCTGCATGGCGGCAAGCATCTGTACACCGTCGCATATCCTCCCTAGACCATCGGCGCAAGTCGCGCATGGATGGCCTCTTAACCGCTCGAGACGGCTGCTTGTGGTAGCCGTCGCGCCTTCTGTTCTGACAAGGCTTCGGATGATGCGGATAGACTCGCCCCGCCCGGGACCGTACCGGTAGCAGTCGGACGGAGGGAGGACGAACCCGGCCACCCATGAGAGGATCAACGAATGAAGAACTACGGCCTGTACGTAGGTGGAAAGTGGATCGACACCGACAAGCGTTTTGACGTCCTGGACCGGTACACCGGGCAGCCGTTTGCGACGATCTCGCAGGCCTCGAAAGAGCACGTCGATCAAGCCGTGGCCTCTGCGAGGCGGTCATTCAACCAGGTCAAGCTCACACCGTATCAGCGCTACGAGGTGCTGACGAAGCTGAGCAAGCTTATCCGCGAGAACAAGGAGTTGCTGGCGCAGACCCTCGTCCGCGAGGTCGGCAAGCCGATCAAAGAGGCACGCATCGAAGTCAACGGGGTTGCCGGCAACTACGAGAACCTGGCTGAGGAGGCGAAAAGGGTCACGGGCGAAATGGTGCCCGTTGATGCCAACCCTGGCTCTGAGAACCGCCTGGCCTTCACGATCCGGGTGCCACTCGGGATCGTCTGCGCCATCGCACCTTTCAACTATCCCCTGAGTCTGATGACCTCCAAGGTCGGGCCCGCGATTGCGGCTGGCAATACGGTCATCATGAAGCCGACGCAGCAGACTCCCATCAGCGCCTGTCAGCTAGTCGAGCTGATTCTGCAGGCCGGCCTGCCTCCTGAGCACGTGCAGCTCATTCTCGGCTCCGGACCCACTGCCGGGGAATGGCTCCTGCAGAACCAGGACATCAACTTCTACAGCCTGACCGGCAGCGCCGAAGTGGGAGAACACATCACCCGCAGCATCGGCCTCCGACGGTGCGCCATGGAACTGGGGAGCAATGCGGCCGTCATCGTGCATGAAGACGCGGACGTCAAGAAGGCTGCCGTCGCCTGTGCCCAGCGCGGGTTCTACAACGCCGGCCAGGTGTGCATTTCGGTCCAACGCGTATTTGTGCACAAGGAGGTACACGACGTCTTCGTCGAAGAGGCCAAGCGATTTGCCGAGTCGCTGGTGTTGGGCAACCCGATGGAGGAGACGACGACGCTGGGGCCGATGATCACGCCGCAGGAAGTGCGGCGCGTCGCCGACTGGGTGGAGGAGGCCGTACAGCAAGGCGCACATGTGGTCACGGGTGGCAAGGCTCACGGCGAGCGGTTCTACCTCCCCACGATCCTGACGAACGTGAAGCCGAACATGAAGGTGTGCTGCCAAGAGGTGTTTGGCCCGCTGCTGGCCGTCGCCGCCTATGAGAAGTTTGAGGACGCAATCAAGGCGACCAACGACTCTGTGTATGGGCTGCAGGCAGGTGTCTACACGAGGGACATGAGCCTTGCCATGAAAGCTGCCAGAGAGATCGATTGCGGCGGCGTGATCATCAACGACACGGCCTACTACAAGGTCACCAACATGCCCTACGGCGGGATGAAGCGCAGCGGATTCGGCAAGGAAGGCGGAAAGTACGCGGTTCGTGACATGACCGAAGAGAAGCTAGTTGTATTCAACATCTAGCCGTTCCGGAGAACGCCCTCGTCGGTGGGTGGAAGGTGTCATGTCATGGGGAAAGCGGAAGAGGATACGCCAATGACCGGAAGCGGCGGCTCAGGCTGACCGGCTGCACTCCGCGCAACCCCCAAGAACTGATCGGGGATCGTGGCACCACCTGGATCGGGCCATAGCGGTACACGTGCTGGTCGAACAAGGGGGGTAGGATCCGGAAGAAGTCGGCCAGATCGTCGCCGACGGGTTCAGAGCGAGGCCGAGGATCTTGTACCGCCGGACTGCTGTCTACGTTTCTTACCACCCATGTCTGGAAGCTAGTTAGTTCTGCGGTCACTCGCTCTGATTCGGTTGAACGTCAAGCCCCGAAGGAGCTTGAGGAATGCGTCTTCTAGAGATCGAAGGGCTCAGCAAGTCCTTTGGTGGGCTGAAGGCAGTCCACGACGTAGACCTCGTGGTCAATGAGGGCGAGATTGTCGGCATCATTGGTCCCAACGGTTCAGGCAAGACGACCGTGCTGAACCTGGTGACGGGATTCCTGAAGCCGGACGCGGGCAAAGTGACCTTCGGCGGAGAAGACATCACCGGATTTCCGCGGTATCGGGTGAGCCAGAAAGGGATTGCCAGAACCTTCCAGCTGGTCAAGCCCTTCCTTGAGTCCACCGTCCTGGAGGATGTGATGGTGGGCAGGGCTTATGGACATGCCCCGGCCGAGACCCTGAAGGCGGCAGCAGAGGAATCCACGGAGATCCTCAAGAGGGTGGGCCTAGCCGACAGAGCCAAGGTCGTCGTAAAAGGCCTAACCGTCATGCAGCGTAAGCGCCTGGAGTTGGCCCGAGCTCTGGCGGCAAAGCCTCAACTGCTTCTTCTGGACGAGTTGATGGCTGGCCTTAACCCGGGGGAAGCCGAGGATGCCTGCAACTTGATCAGGCAAAGACGTGAATCCAACATCACGATCATCGTGGTCGAACACATCGTCAAGGCGATCTGCGGCCTCTCGGATCGTGTCATGGTGCTGGACATGGGAGAGAAGATCGCAGAAGGATCCCCCGACGAGGTCGTTCGCAATCCGACAGTGATCGACGTCTACCTTGGGAAAGCCCATGCTTAGCATCGAAGGAATCGACGTCTACTATGAGGACCTCCAGGCCTTGTGGGGCGTGTCGATGGAGGTCCATGAGGGGGAGCTGGTGGCCCTTGTCGGTCCCAATGGGGCGGGCAAGACGACAACTCTGAGGGCGATCAGCGGCCTCCTTAAGCCCGCCTCCGGGCGCGTTCTTTTTCAAGGCCGCGATCTTGGGAAGGAGCCAGCAAACAAGATCGTGGACCTGGGGATATCTCAGGTCCCTGAAAGTGGAAGGATCTTCACGGGGATGAGCGTCCTGGAGAATCTGGAGCTGGGTGCCTTCGTGGCGGATGCCAGGAAGCAGAAGGACAGAAGCATGACGTGGGTCTATGGGATCTTCCCGCGCCTGCAGGAGAGAAAGAGCCAACAGGCAGGGACCTTGAGCGGTGGGGAGCGGCAGATGCTGGCCATTGGCAGGGCTTTGATGTCCAAGCCAAAACTGCTCATGTTGGATGAACCCTCGTTTGGGCTGGCGCCCATCCTGGTGGAGCAGACGTTTGAGATGGTCATGAAGATCAACAGGGAGGGTGTCGCGATCCTATTGGTGGAGCAGAATGTCCGGGCCGCGCTGGAGCTGGCAAGCAGGGCCTACCTGCTCGAGAACGGGAGGATCGTGGAACAAGGCTCAGGGAAGGATCTGTTGAGCTTCGAATCCGTACGCAGCGCATATCTTGCATAGTCCTTGAGAGCGAGGTGTAGATGCTCGAATCAGTCTCCCAAACCTTGGTCTTCGGCATTCTGGTGGGAGTGCTGTAGGCATTGGTGGCGCTTGGCCTCTCCTTGGTGTTTGGGGTGACGAAGTTCCTGAACGTGGCCCATGGAGAGCTATTGATGTTCGGGGGGTACGCCAGCTTCTGGGTCTTCTCTCTGTTGGGCGTAGATCCCTTCCTGACGATCCCCACAACCATCATTGCACTTGTTCTGATCGGGGCGATCCTCTACCGGTTGTTCTTCGTGCACATGGTGAAGCTCCCCGAGGAGACGAAGATCAAGAACACTCTCCTGGTCGGCTTTGGCCTGTCGGTGATCCTGCAGAACCTTGCCTTGCGCTTCTGGACCGCTGATCATCGGGGAATCACGGCTGCCTACGCTGGGGTGGCATTCACGCTCGGCGGTGTGCGCTTCCCGTTGGTGCGGCTTGCTAGCTTGGGGACGGCGCTCATCTTCTTGCTCGCTCTGCACGTGTTCCTGCGCAAGACCTGTACGGGGAAGGCCATTCGAGCAACTGTGCAGGACTGGGAGGCCGCCACCCTGATGGGCATTGACATCCACAAGGTGTACTTCCTGGCCTTTGTGCTGGGGACGGCGCTGGCCGGCGTTGCCGGCACGCTGGTCGCCGTGAACTACTCGATCGAGCCCTCGATGGGGTTGAACTGGACGCTCAAAGCACTGATTGTGATGGTCCTGGGCGGTCTGGGAAGCATCACGGGCACGCTGGTCGGCGGCGTTGTCCTGGGGCTCACGGAATCGGCCACATCCCTTCTGATCAGCAACAACTACCGAGAAGTGGTCATCCTGGTTCTCTTCATTCTGATCTTGATCTTCAGACCCCAGGGCCTGTTCGGCGCGAAGGAGGGCTAAGTCGATGCGACTCAGGAAAGCCGTCAGCATCGCCCTCCTGGCCGCGGTGGTGGTCCTGGCCGCCGTCCCCTAGTTTGTCAAGAAGGACAGCATCATCAACTAGCTGATCCTGGTCCTGTTGTACATGATCCTGGCCTCGAGCTGGAACATCCTCGGCGGGTATGCGGGCCAGGTGAACCTTGGACATGCTGCCTTCTTCGGTGTCGGGTCCCTGGTGGCGAGACAACTATGGAGCAGCGGCTGGCCGTTCGCGGCCTGCTTCATCGCTGGAGGGGGTGCGGCGATTGTCCTGGCGCTGCTGATCGGTTTGCCCGCCTTCAGGCTCCGCGGAGTCTACTTCGCCATCGGCACGCTCGCCCTGGCGCAGATCCTCAATGTGACGGTCGGGAATGTGCTGCCGGAGATGTCCTACATCCCGGACATTGCCGAATACCAGCTGGTGCCCCGCTACTATCTCTTCCTGGTGCTGGCGGTCATCACGATCGTTGCGGCTCATGTGATGGTCAACTCCCGGCTGGGGCTGGGCATGAAGGCGGTGCGGGAGCAGGAGGACGCCGCCGAATCCCTGGGGGTCAGTGCCCGGAAGCACAAACTCATGGCGCTGGTGGCCAGCGCCTTCTTCGCCGGCCTGGCGGGTGGGGCATTGCCTACTACCACGTCAGCTACTACCTGAACATGCCCTTCAGCCCATTGTGGACATTCGACCCGATGATGATGGCCTACGTCGGCGGTGCAGGCACGATCGTCGGCCCGATCGTTGGCTCGGTGTTCTTCGTCCTGGTCAAAGAGCTGCTGGTCTTCAATGTCGGCCAATACCATCTGATCATCTTTGGGACTCTGTTCATACTTACCGTCCTGTTCCTGCCCGGCGGTCTGGTGGAGGCTTGGCAGAGGATCCAGCGAGCCTCGATGCACCGGCTATCACCAAGGAGGCCTGAGCTCACCCCCGGAGGGTCGAGCTGACATCCCGTACCGTTGGCCCGCTAGGCCAAGAAAGGAGTTGACGTCTTGATCTGACAAAGGAGGAGACACTCGGATCCGCACGAACTGGAGAACCACAAGGAGAAAGAGCCATGAGAACCAGGGTTGCTAGTCTGACAGCGATCGTCCTTTTGATGAGCACGCTGCTAGCCGGTTGTGCCCCTGCCACGGAGGCGCCACCACCCACTGCCACCACGGCCCCGGTGGTCCCTACGGCTGGGGTCGTCCCCACCGCTACGGTGGCCTATCCGCCAGCGCCGGAATTCATCGAGATCGGGGGATCAATCCCGCTGACCGGTAAGTTCGGCTCCCTGGGCAGCCAGGTGCTGGCCGGCTACCAATACGCTGTGGAGGACATCAACGCAGCAGGTGGTGTCTACGTAGCAGAGTATGGCACAAGCATCCCGTTCCGCATCACCTACTACGACGACGAATCGGATCCCACCAAGGCCGTGGTCAACATGGAAACCATCTACTCGGAGCAGAATGTGGTGGCCTACCTGGGCGGCGCGGCCAGCCCGATGCATGCGGCCACCATCGGGATCGCCGAGAAGAACCATGTGCCGTACATGGCGGTGTCCTTTGCCTGGTGGAATATCCACCAGCGGGGCTACGAGTACCTGTTCTCGCCATTCCCCAAGTCGCCTGACCAAGCCAGGAACATCTACCAGGCGCTGAATGAGCTGATCCCCGAGGGGCAACGGCCGACGAGCGTGGCCATCTTCCAGGAGAACACCGACTGGGGGATCGAGTTGGGCGGAATGCTCAGGGCAGATGCGGCCCCCTTCGGCTATACCGTTGTGTACTACGGCGAGTATGCCCCGGGGACAACGGACTTCTCCAGCATGATCCTGGCGGCCAGGGATGCTGGGGCCCAGGCGCTCTTCTCGATGCCAAGCACCCCTGACGGCATCGCCATGATGCGCAACTTGAGCGAGTTGGGCTGGACGCCCGGGTTCACGCTACTCGTCAGGGCGCCAGATGGAATCACCTGGGGTGAAACGCTGGGCACGATCGGCGACTACGTCGCCTTCTTCCCCGGCTGGCACCATGGCGAACAGTACCCGGGCGTGGATCATCTCAATGCCCTCCACGAGGAGGACTACGGCAGACCGGCCGACGTCTTGGTGGGGCCGGCGTATGCCTGCGTGCAGATCCTGGCCGATGCCATCGAGAGGGCAGGCACGCTCGACCGCGAGGCCATCCGAGAAGCACTGGCTGACACCGACATGATGACGGTCATCGGCCCGGTCACTTTCAACCCGGACGGTACGGGAAACGTCCTGAACCCGCTCATCATGTGGATCAACGGGCAACAGGAGCTCATCTGGCCGGTCGACCAGGCGACCGCAGAGTTCCCCTTCCCCGCGCCCGCGTTTGATGAAAGGTAAGCTGGTTCTGTAGCAGAGAAGGGGCAAGCGATGAGGATGTGGCGATGGCCAGACGCCGTGACTCACACAGAGGAGTTGGCCGGCCATCGCCACACCCCCTATTGTAGTCCACGAGACCGAGCCGGGCTGCGCAGGGGTCCTTGATCCCTGGCTGGCGATTCTCGTTTGGCTCGGTGGGCATCCCGGCGCCGTTCGGCCGGGGGGCGAGTGATTACGCCTCCACCCGCCCCGTCGAACAGGATGAGCCGTAGCCTCCGTCCAAGCACCGTCTCGGTCGAGCTGGTCCGCGTTGTGGTGAACTGCGGCGACGAAACTTCCCCTTCCAGGCCTCCAGGGTAGCATGGGTGCACAAGACCGGCCAATGAGGGGTTCCCTGGAATGGGAGGGAGCGGCAGGACAAGCACGGAGCCGCATGGCCGGGCTGGGGGCGTGGGAGCCAGGTGTTCATGACGGCTACAAACAGGTACGTACCATTTCCCCACTACGCAATTCAGCATGCCTATCCGCCTGCCGATGTAGGCCACATCCGGCGCAAGCATCTCAATATCCCCTACGCGGATAGGTCCTCCTCACAACGCCTGGACACCTACCTGCCTGACAAGGGCGAAGGCCCATTCCCGGTGATCGTGTCGATCCATGGTGGGGCGTTCCTGGCCTGGGACAAGTCCGACAGCCAGGTCGCGCCCATGTTGCAGGGGCTTGAGCGGGGATACTCGGTGCTCGCCGTCAACTATCGGCTGAGCTGGGAAGCACGGTTCCCGGCCCAGGTCCATGACGTCAAGGCGGCCATTCGCTGGATCAGGGCAAACGCGGAGCAGTACCGCCTAGACCCCAGAAGGCTTGCTGCCTGGGGAAGCTCGGCCGGAGGGTACCTTGCCGCCATGCTGGGCACATCGGCTGGGGTGCAGGAGTTGGAAGACTTGAGCCTGGGCAACCCGGACCAGCCCTGCAACCTGCAAGCCGTTGTGGCCTGGTATCCCCCGGCGGACTTCCTCACGATGGACAAGCAGCTCATCGAGTCCGGGATGCCCCCGGAGCCGGGAAAGGAACACAGCGGTCCAAACTCCCCGGAGTCGCTGCTGCTCGGACAGCAGGTCTCGACCGCGGCGGAGCTCGTCAGGCTCGCAAGCCCCAGGACCCACGCCAGCCCGTCCACGCCGCCGTTTCTCATCCAACATGGAACGCGGGATGCGACCGTTCCCTGTCAGCAGTCCATCGTCTTCGCGGGAGATCTGAGACGCGTGGTCGGCGAAGACAAGGTTGTCCTGGAGTTGATTGAGGACGCCGAGCACCTGGATCCGAAGTTCTCGACCCCAGAGAACGTGGACAGGGTATTCCGTTTCCTCGACGCCTGCCTGATGGGCCTCTGACGGCGCGCTCTGCCGGGCCTGCATCGGGCCATTTCCTGGCTGCTGTGCTGCATTGGCTGCTCTAGGCGAGACGCGTGGCCCATCGACAAATCGCGTTCGGTTGCTGGCTCCGCGCCGACCCATTCTGGCGCGGGGTCTGGTTCGGACATGCGATCGAGGCCTACTCGCGTGCTACCCCTGGCTGGATCAGCGGCCAGGTGACCGCGCCCCTTGTGGTCTACACCAGCGACGTGCCTTCCCTGTCGGCCGGCACAACTCACCATACTGGTCGCGATGGGACTGATCGCCGGGGTGGCCATCCGCCTGGGGGTGGGAAAGGAGCGGACTGGCCCCGCAGGACAAACGTGACCTGAGGCGGTCATCAGAATCCCAGGCGGGGGGTCGGCCTCTCGCGCGCTGGATCGGCTAGGTGACACGCTGCCACGGGCTGCGTGAAGGCTGTCTCACCCCGCTGCCGCAATCGTCAATCGATTCCGGGCTTCACTGCGTCTGGATTGACTCGGTCAGGGTGTACAGGATGTCCCGATATGACGCATCGACGGCCTCGTAGGCTTGGCGCCAATTCACCGGGTCAGTGACTTCGACGTTGTCCGGCGAGCCCATGATCAAGAGCACATTCAGATCCCTGTCTGTGAGGAACGCCGTGCGGCTGAAGAAGCGCTCCGTCTGGGCGGTCTCTGAGAGCGTGGAGGTGAACTCGACACCCGTGAACCCTCCCCGCCTGAGCTCGCGCACCCGCGCGGTCAATGACCTGGCGCTGGTCGACGACTCGCCGTCCTGCAGGTCGAGAACCGCTAGGTAGTCATTGAACCAGGGCTGCTCAGCGCGGCACTGCTCCAGGGTCCAGTCGTCAGAGTTGACCTTGTACCGGATCACGATGGAGTACGCATTCGGAGCGCGGCTGGACGTGATCAGCCTGGAGGCGCGCGTCTCGCACTGGAGCCCCCGCCATTGCCATTGAGGATGAGCCCACCTGGACGAGAGTCCCTTCCCACCCCTGGACTCGCCTACGCGTATTCGGCCTCCTCGACCCTCTCAAACTGACTGTTGTATAGCTCGGCATAGAAGCCGCCGCGGGAGAGCAGCTCCTCGTGTTTCCCTTGCTCCACAATCCCGCCGTCCCGCATCACCAGGATCAGGTCCGCGTCGCGGATCGTTGACAGGCGATGGGCGATGACGAAGCTGGTGCGGCCGCGCATCAGATTGGCCATTGCCTTCTGGATCAGGACCTCGGTGTGCGTGTCGACCGAGCTGGTCGCCTCGTCCAGGATCAGCATCTTGGGGTTGGCCAGGACGGCCCGGGCGATGGTCAGCAACTGCATCTGCCCCTGCGAGATGTTGGTGACCTCTTCGTTGAGCTCTGTGCCGTAGCCCTCCGGCAGGGTGCGGATGAAGTGGTCGACGTGGGCCGCGCGCGCCGCCTCGACCACCTCCGCATCGGTCGCCTCAGGCCGGCCGTAGCGGATGTTCTCCAGCATGCTGCCGTTGAACAGCCAGGTGTCCTGCAGGACCATCCCGAACATGCAGCGTAGATCTTCGCGGGCGAAGTCCCGGATGTCATGCCCATCAACCCGGATGGCACCGCGGGAGACGTCGTAGAACCGCATCAGCAGCTTGACCATGGTCGTCTTGCCGGCCCCGGTTGGGCCAACGATGGCGATCTTCTTCCCCGGAGCAATTGCCGCCGAGAAGCCGTGGATCACCAGCTGGTCGGGCTTGTAGCCGAAGTACACCCCGTCGAAGTCGACGCGGCCGTCTACCTTGTGCAGGCGCACGGGCTCCGCCGTCTCAGGGATCTCCTCGCCCTGATCCAAGAACTCGAACACCCGCTCGGCGGCGGCCGCCGTCTGCTGCAGGATGTTGGAGATATTGGCCAGCTGCGTGATGGGTTGGGTGAACGAGCGTACGTATTGAATGAAGGCCTGGACATCTCCCAGCGTGATGGTCTTCTGGATCACGAGCCAGCCGCCCAGGATGCAAACCGCGACATAGCCCAGGTTGCCAATGAACCCCATCACGGGCATCATCAGGCCAGACAGGAACTGCGACCTCCAGGCAGCATCGTAGAGTGTGGCGTTGAGGCCGTCGAACTGCGCCACGCTGCGATCCTCGCCGTTGAAGGCCTTCATGACGATGTGCCCGCCGTACATCTCCTCGACGTGCCCGTTGACGTGCCCCAGGTAGTCCTGTTGCTGCTTGAAGTACTTCTGCGAGCGTCGGATGACGGCCTGCACGATGACAAGGGACAGCGGCACGATCAGCAGGGCCACCAGCGTCATCAGCCAGCTGATGGTCAGCATCATGACCAGGACGCCGACAACAGTCGTGACCGAGGTGATGATCTGGGTCAGGCTCTGGTTCAGCGTCTGGTTGACCGTGTCCACGTCGTTGGTGATGCGCGACAGCACCTCGCCGTGGCTGGTGCCGTCGAAGTACCGAAGCGGCATGCGGTTGATCTTCTCGGCGATGTCGCGCCGGAAGCGGTAGGTGACCTTCATCGCCACGTCGGTCATGATCCAGCCCTGGACGTAGCTGAAGGCGGCAGAGAGCAGGTACAGCCCCAGCGTGGTCAGGAGGATCCGCCCGATGTAGCCGAAGTCGATCGAGCCCGTTCCGGCAATCTGGGCCATCACGCCTTCGAACAGCTTGGTCGTGGCCCTTCCCAGGATCTTGGGACCGACGATGGAGAAGACGGTGGAGCCGGCGGCGAAGAGCAGGACGATGGCGATGGCGACCCGATACGGGCTCAGGTGGCGCAGCAGCTTGGACATCGTGCCCCGGAAGTCGCGGGCCTTCTCGCCTGGCGCCATCATCGCCATCGGTCCGTGGCCGCCGAACGGGCCGCGGCGCCGTCCGCCGGGCTGCGGGCCGAAGGGGAGAAGCCGATCGGAGGTTCTGCGCTCAGGCTGGCTCATCGCAGCTCCTCCTCGCTTAGCTGGGACAGGGCGATGTCCCGGTACGGTTCGCAGTCCCTCATCAGCTCGTGGTGTGCGCCCTTGCCCACGAT
>CAYQUY010000042.1:11502-12758 GCA_964420755.1 uncultured Anaerolineaceae bacterium | reverse complement strand
AGCATCCTCAGGCGATGGCCTTCAGCGCCGTTCCTCTGCTGACGTCCCTGGTCGTCGCCCTGGGTGGGCTCTTCTTCGGCTGGCTGGTCTATCGGCGGGCTCGTGCTGGCGTCGAGGACCCACTGCGGAAGCCGCTGGGCTTCATCTACACCGTCCTGGAGCGCAAGTACGGCTTCGACGAGTTGTACGGGTGGATCGTCGCCCGGGCCTACTGGCTGGCGGAGACCTTCGTCTACCGCTGGGTGGACCGCGGCGTGATTGATGGTTTCCTGCACGGCGTGGGCCGGGCGGCGCTGCGGTTGGGTTCAGGCTTGCGCAACTACATCGACCTGCCGGTCATCAATGGCACGGCCGACCGGGTGAGCGAGGCGGTCAAGGGCGCCGGCCGCGAGTTCCGCCTGCTGCAGACAGGTCGGGTGCAGCAGTATCTCATGGTCGGTCTAATCTTCACCGGGATCCTGCTTTCCTACATCCTGGTGGTCAAGCCGTAGGGGTAGTCGATGGCGTTCATCCAGAATCACCTGCTGTCGCTGATCCTGATTACGCCCACGGCGGCGGCTCTGATCGTGCTTCTGCTGCCCCGAGAGAAGCTCGGGCTGATTCGCTGGTTCACCTTCCTGGCCAGCCTGGTGCCCCTGGCCCTCTCGGTGTGGCTGTGGCTGGCCTACCAGCCGGGTGTTCCAGGTTATCAGTTCGTCGAACAGGCGACCTGGTACGAGGCCGTCCGCTCCTCCTACCACCTGGGGGTGGACGGCATTTCGGTCCCGATGGTCCTGTTGACCACCCTGCTGGCGCCGCTGTCGGTCCTCATTTCCTGGAGCATCAAGGAGAACGTGCGCTCCTGCATGGTGCTGTTCCTCCTGCTCGAGACCGGGATGCTGGGCGTGTTCCTGTCGCTGGACCTGCTGCTGTTCTTCGTCTTCTGGGAGATCGGCCTGGTGCCGATGTACTTCCTGATCAATCAGTGGGGCAGCGCCAACCGCAATTACGCCTCCTTCAAGTTCCTGATCTACACCATGGCCGGTTCGCTGGGTCTGCTCCTTGCCATCCAGATGATCGGCGTGGCCTCGGGAACATTCGACTTGGTGACGATCACCGAGCGCTGGTCCAGCCTGAACGGGCCGCTGACGCTGCTGGGCTTACCGATCACCCTGCCGATCGGAACGGTCAAGGCCATCGCCTTCTGGGCCTTCGTGATTGCCTTTGCCATCAAGGTGCCGGTGTGGCCGTTCCACACCTGGCTGCCCGACGCCCAC
>CAYQUY010000042.1:0-11492 GCA_964420755.1 uncultured Anaerolineaceae bacterium | reverse complement strand
CACCGAGGCTCCGACGGGGGGCTCGATGCTCCTGGCGGGTGTGCTGCTCAAGCTGGGTGCCTACGGGTTCCTGAGGCTGGTGCTCCCGCTCTACCCGGAGCAGGCCCATGCCTACGCCGGCGTGCTGGGGCTGCTGGCGGTGCTGGCGATCATCTTCGGCGCGTTTGCCTCTTGGGGCCAGGACGACTTCAAGCGGCTGGTGGCGTACTCCTCCGTCAACCACATGGGTTTCGTGATCCTGGGCATCGCCGCCGCGGCCTACGCCCGAGGGACCATGAGCGCCGGGGACGCCGTGATCGCCCTGAACGGGGCCGTGCTGCAGATGTTCAACCACGGCCTGTCGGCGGCCGGCATGTTCCTCCTCGTCGGGGTCATCTACGAGCGGACGCACACCCGCGACCTGAAAGCCTGGGGCGGGCTGTTCCCCCTCGCCCCGGTGTACGGCGGAATCCTTCTCTTCACCTCGATGGCCTCGCTGGGTCTGCCCGGGCTGAATGGCTTCGTTTCGGAGTTCATGGTCGTGCGGGGCGTCTGGCCGATCTTCACCCTGTACACTGCCCTGGCGATGATCGGGCTCCTGGTCACCGGCGCCTACATCCTGAAGGGCCTGACGTGGGTCTTGCACGGGCCGCTCAACGAGAAGTGGCTTGGACATGGGTTGGAGATCAACCGGCGTGAGGTGATTGCCATCGCCCCGTTGATGGTCCTGATGCTCCTGATCGGCGTCTGGCCGTCCTGGATCGTGGGCGTGATCAACCAGACGGTCATGAGGTTGTTCGGATAGAGCGGACCATGGACCACAGACCATAGACCATCGTCCATCGTCCGTGGTCCATCGTCTGATCCTGCATACACGAGCGCGAGATGCAGTTTCCTATTCTGAGCGTCATCGTCTTCACACCCATTGTGACGGGGCTGGTTCTCTTGCTCCTCCCCGGCGACCGCAAGAATCTGATCCGCTGGGTGGCGCTGGCGGCCGCCAGCCTGGCCCTGCTGCTCTCGCTGGTCGCCTACGTCACCTACGATCGCGGGGTCGGGGGCTACCAGTTCGTCGAGGAGTACGCCTGGGTGCGGGCGCTCGGGATTTCCTACCATGTAGGCGTGGACGGGATGAACCTGCCGCTCGTGCTGCTCACCGGCGTGGTCATGTTCACCGGTGTGCTGATTTCCTGGGGGATCGACGACCGGCCGCGCGAGTTCTTCGCCTTCCTCTTCATCCTGGCGACCGGCGTCTTTGGGGTCTTCGTCGCCCTCGACCTCTTCCACCTGTTCTTCTTCTACGAGATCGCCGTGTTCCCGATGTACCTGCTGATCTCCATCTGGGGTTGGCAGGTGACGCGGGAATACGCCGCCATGAAGCTGACGCTCTACCTGTTCATTGGCTCCGTGATTGCCCTGGTCGGGGGCCTGGCGATGTACTTCGCCTCGGGACTGAACACCTTCAATATGCTGGTCTTGGAACAGGCCGGTTTCGCCGCCTCCTTCCAGCGCTTCTGGTTCCCCTTCGTCTTCTTCGGATTCGGTGTACTGGGCGGCATCTTCCCGTTCCACAACTGGTCCCCTGACGGCCACGTGGCGGCACCGACAGCGGTCTCGATGTTCCATGCCGGCGTGCTGATGAAGCTCGGCGCCTTCGCTGCACTCCGCGTCGGCATCATGCTTCTCCCTGAAGGTGCCCGCTACTGGTCGCCTCTGATCCTCGGGCTGGCAACGGTGAATGTAGTCTATGGCGCCTTCATCGCCATGGTCCAGACCGACTTCAAGTACGTCATCGGCTTTTCCTCCGTCTCGCACATGGGGCTGGTTATGCTTGGTTTTGGCACCTTGAACCGGCAGGGGCTGACCGGGGCCGGGCTGCAGATGTTCTCGCACGGCGTGATGACGGCCCTCTTCTTTGCCGTCGTCGGCATGGTCTACGACCGGGCCCACACCCGCGACATCCCCAAGCTGGGGGGCTTCGTGAAGCCGATGCCCCTGGTGGCGGTCGCCTTCATCATCGGTGGCCTGGTTTCAATGGGCATGCCGGGTCTCTCTGGATTCGTGGCTGAGTTCCCGATCTTCCTGGGGCTGTGGCAGCGGCAGCCCGTGGTGGCCCTCGTGGCGGCTCTCGGCATCGTCATCACCGCAGCCTACATCATGCGGGTCATCGGGAGGGTCTTCTTCGGCAATATGCCGGCTGAGCTTGAGGGCCATATCTCGCCGGTCACCGCCTTCGACAAGGTGGCACTAGTAATCCTCGCCGGAATCCTGATCCTGGTTGGGATCTACCCCTCCGTGATGGCGCCCCTGGTCGGCTCGGGGGCAGAGGCCGTGCTGCACCTGTTGGGAGGTGCCTAGGTGACCGTCGCGGGATTCGCTCCCTGGGTGCTGCGCAGCATCCTGCCAGAGGTTCTACTCCTGGCGCTGGTGGGCCTCCTCCTGGCGGCTGACCTGGTCTTGCCCTCCAAGCGGAGGCGCAGCCTGGGCTGGTTGGCGTTTGCTGGCTTCAGCGTGATCCTGATCGTGGCCTTCCTCTACAGCCGACCTGATGCCGCGCAGAGCCTGATCCTCGGTGGGATGCTGCGCGACGATTGGCCGGCCTTCACATTCAGGATCCTGTTCCTCTTTGCGGCCGCCATCGCCTCGCTCCTCTCGCTAGGGGTGGAAGACGTTGCCGACCGAGGCGAGTACTACGCCCTGATGGCCATGAGCACGCTGGGCATGATGCTGATGGCCTCGGCAGCCGATCTGATCATGCTCTACCTGGCCATCGAGTCGACCTCAATCCCGTTGTACGTCCTGGCCGGGTTCATCAAGCGGGACCAGAAGTCGACGGAATCGGGCTTGAAGTACTTCCTGTTTGGCGCGCTCACTTCGAGCGTCATGCTCTATGGCTTCAGCCTGCTCTACGGCTTCTCCGGCGAGACCAACCTGTATCGCCTGGCACTGGCGTTTCAGGCGGGAGGGCTTTCGCCCTGGGCGCTCCTGGCGGGGTCGGTCCTAGTCCTGGTTGGGTTTGGTTTCAAGGTCGCGGCCGTCCCCTTCCACTTCTGGACGCCCGATGTTTACGAGGGCGCCCCGACGCCAATCACGGCCTTCATCTCCACCGCCTCCAAGGCGGCAGGCTTCGCGGTTCTGCTGCGGGTGATGTTGGCGGTCTTTCCTGCGATTCAGCCGTACTGGACGGGGATTCTGGCTGCGACCGCAACGGCGACGATGACGCTCGGAAACCTGCTGGCACTGACGCAGAAGAACATCAAACGCCTACTGGCCTACTCCTCGATTGCCCACGCGGGCTATGCCATGATCGGTCTGGTCGCCTTGAGTCAGCTCGGGGCGGCAAGCCTGATGTTCTACCTGATAGCCTACGTCGTGACCAACCTGGCGGCCTTCGCCGTCGTGATCCTCTTCGCCCGGTCTGCGGGTTCGGAGGAGATCGCCGACTACGCGGGCCTCAGCCGTCGGTCACCGGGGCTGGCTCTGGCTCTGCTGGTCGCGCTTCTGTCGCTGGCAGGGATGCCACCTCTGGCTGGCTTCGTCGCCAAGTTCTACGTCTTTGCCGCGGCCGTTCGGAGTGGGTGGATCTGGCTGGCGTTTGTGGGCGTGCTCAACGCCATTGTTGGCCTCTACTACTATCTGACGATCCTCAAGGTCGTCTACCTGTACCGCTCCGAGCACGAGGACAAGCCAATCGCTCTGCCGGCTCCCTATGGCATGGCTCTGGGTGTTTGCATCGCCGCGATCGTGTTGCTCGGGGTCCTCAGCGGGCCCTGGCTGGAATGGGCCCTGAACACGGCGCGAAGCCTGTTCTAGCAGCGGGAGCAGAACCCGGCCTGTGCAGAGGTGGGAGCCGTGCTGAGGCGGGTGGGTGGCGCCGGCGGCCCAACGGCTCGCCGCAGGTGTCATGGCTGGCGTGTGACAAGATGGGTGGTGCCTCGCCCGCTAGAAACCGCGGGAATGAGTTGGCCAAAGCCTGAGCCGCCAGGCATCTGCCCCTCGCAAAACAGCGGTGCCTCGCGAGGCTCGAGGCCGTCCGCCGGCGGGTCCTCTGTTCGGCCTGTGGTCTAGACAATCCCTCGGGCAGAACCCCGCCCTCGGCACGAGGGCTCGGCGACTCGTGCGGCTCCTCCTTCTCTTTCACGCTGACCACCCTTCCGCAGTCCCGCACTTCGCCGCAGGACGTTCAGACGCCAATGGAATGCTGTCATGCACACCGGATCGGATTTCACGATCATCGCTGTGGGCTTCATGTTGACCAGCAGGGCTTCTTGCACGCGGCCCTGAGGAGAAGTAGAGTACCCGGCGAGAACCGCTTACATCCGAGCTCTTGTCAGGATAGCCGATGGGTGCCTTCCTTCGCCGGCGCGAGATCAGGTGGGTAGTATTCGCCGCCCTGTTCGCGCTCGCCCTCGCCGTTCGCGGCTGGGCTGCCCTTGAGTGGGAGGCGAACTTCAACAGCGACGAGGCAATCTTCGGGCTCATGGCGATGAAGATCGCTGAGGGCGAGCATGTGCCGACGATGTACGGAACCCGGTACATTGGAAGCGTCGAGTCCTATCTGGCGGGCCTCAACTTCCGCCTGTTCGGAGCGGGTGTCGTGCCGCTTCGTGCCGCGAGCCTGTCCCTCATGGCGCTGTTCTTCTTCGCTCATGCATGGTACGTCAATCGAGTTTGGGGAAGCTCGGCCGCGCTCGTGAGCCTTGCATTCGTCGCGTTGCCAGGATTCCGCATCCTCTCGTGGACATTCCAGCCTATCGGCGGCTACGCAGCCATGCTGGCGTTTGGGACCCTGATCCTGATTCTCTCGCGTCGGTTGCGCCTGGACTCTCGGGGCCGTCCCGCGGGGCTTTTCGCCCTCGGCGCTTTGGCAGGTCTGGGCCTCTGGTCCAACCAGATGATCGTTGCCTACTTGGCGGCGGTAGCTTTCCCGGCGTTCCTGTACAGCCCCGAGTGGGAGGATTTTCGTGCGCGCCTTGGCCGCTTCGTGCGGACCCGCGTCGGGTTGCCTCCATCCGAAGTGGGTCCCGCACTTGTTCTGTGCGCTGGTGCGATTGGTGTCGCGGCCTTCTTCAGTGGCGGGTGTGAGCCGGTTGGCCAGTTCGCGAGGTTGGGGCAACTGGCCAAGATCACCTTGGCGGCGGAGGCGGCAGGTCTCATTCTCGGACTGTTCCTGATCAGCTCTCGCAGGCGGGAATTGCTTTCCGGAGCCGCTTTTGTGGCCGGGGGGTTTCTCGTTGGATATTCCCCTCTTTGGCTGGCATGGACCACTGGACGGGAGACGCCGGTCTTGGCCCTCCAAGCTTCGTGTCCAACTGGCATCATCTCTCGATCGGAGCTGCTAGCATATGAGATCCTGCCCGAGATGGCTGGCACGAGGCCGCTCGGCAGCTTGGGAGACAAGGCGGGTCCCGCGCTCGCCGCATCCGTGGCGATCCTTCTTTTGTCGCTCTCCGTCTTTGTCTGGTTCATCTGGCACTATCGCCGACAGCTTTGGTCGGTTATCTCTTGGAATCCGCCGTCCGATGCTGCTGAAGGGGAATCAATCGTGCTGGGCTTGCTCCTGCTCGTTCCCCTGGTCTTGAGCCTGCTCAGCGGCAATACTGTCGATATCCACAGCATCCGGCACCTGATAGTCTCGTGGCAGGCGATGACCGTCGTGATCGGCATAGGCATCGCCCGCCTTCCTGCAATCCCCCGAGTAGCCAAGGCAGTCGCGGTGGTCATTTGGGCAGGGTACGTAGGGCTGTCCAACATCGCCTTTGCACGGACCCAGTGGCCCGTCGGCTTCACCCGATTCGACCGAGAGGCGGTCGAGCAACTCGAGACACACCTGGAAGGTGCGGGCGTCTCTGCCGGCTTTGCGGACTATTGGGGGGCTTTCGCGCTCGATTTCCTTACCCAGGAACGCATCACATTGGCACCGTACAACGGGCTGGATCGCATCCCGGCATATTCGGAGCTAGCCCGGTCAGCTGAGAAAGTAGCATTCATCTTCCCCCTGGACCGACGGCCCACAGATGGTCTCAGCGTGGACGCTCTGGAGGAGTACTTGGCTCTGGAGAATCCGGCTGCCAGCGAGGGTCCGGCAGCCGGATGGATCCGACAGGCGGTGGGGAACTACCGCCTGCAAAGCCGGACCGCCATCGCCTACTGGGATGTGTGGATTCTGTGGGAAGAGTGAGTAGCCCAGCCGCCGGCCCTTGGAGGCCTGTGCCGTGCTCGTCGCCGGGCCGCGCGGTTTGACCCTGCCCAACCGCTATGATACAATCGCTCGGCGATGACCCAGGCAGGCCAATCGCCCGGTGAGAAGCGCCCAGGGCAGACATCGACGATGCTCCTGGCGGGCGTGCTCGGCCAGGTCGGCTGTCTGACCCTGCTGATCATCCTGGCTGCGCTGGTCGCCGGGTTGTGGCTGGATAACCAGTTTCACACCCGGCCCCTTTTTGTATTGATCCTGGTGTTGGCGAGCATCCCGGTCACGCTGGTCTTGATGTTCCGGCTCGTCCTCTCGATCGCACCGAGGCTTCGGGTCGGGGCGGCAAGAGGACCAGGGCCGAGCCCAGACGAGGAAACGGATCGTGCAATCCCCCCAGCCGACCAGCCCTAAGCGACGCTTTGGTTTCCACCGCTGGCTGATCATCCTGGTGATCGTCATCAGCGTCCTGGCGGCCCGGGCCTTCGCCCCGATCATGCCTCACATCCAGCTCCCGGCCGAGCATCTGGCTGGGCCCATCCATCTGCCCGTGTTGGGCGAGCTCTACCTGACGAACACGTTGGTCGCCGTCGCGTTGGTGGACCTGGTGCTCATCCTGATGGCGCTTGCCGTGCGCCGTCGGCTGCAGCGCGGCGAGCAAGTGCCGGGCGGCATTGTGGCGGTTGTGGACCCGGCGCTCGAGGCCCTCCGCAACCTGGTGGAGTCCACGGCAGGCAAGTGGGCCCGGCGCATCTTCCCCTGAGTGGCCACGATTGTCCTGATGGTCCTGGTCGCCAACTGGATGGAGCTCTTTCCTGGCGTCGACAGCGTCGGCCTGCTGCACCCCGCCAGTGAGGGCGTGTACTACGAGACGCGGGAGCTGTTCCGGATTGGCGACCTCCCGGTGGCGACGATCGTGCGCAAGATCGAGCCGGCAGAGGCGGGTGAGGCTGTCGGCGGGGCGGCGGGGGAGCTCTCAGGGTTTGTGCCCTTCGTCCGCGTTGTCTCGACCGACTTGAACTTCACGGTGGCCCTGGCCGTGATCTCCATCGTCATGAGCCAGGTGCTCGGCATCCAGGCCGCCGGCCCCAGGTACTTCAGGAAGTTCTTCAACTTCGGTGGCCTGGCCAAGATGTTCTCTCGGCAAAAGCTGGGGCCCATCGACCTGATCCTTCCATTCTCGGACGTCTTCGCCGGCCTGCTTGAGTTGATCGCCGAGTTCGCCAAGATCATCTCGTTTTCCTTCCGGTTGTTCGGCAACATTTTCGCTGGCACCGTCCTTTTGTTTGTGATGGGGGTCCTGATCCCTGCGCTCGTCCCTTCTGGCTTTATGCTGCTGGAGTTGTTCTTTGGCACGATCCAGGCGCTGGTTTTCGGCATGCTGACGTTGATCTTTATGGCGATGGCCACGCAATCGCACGAAGAACCGACCAGGGAGAAAACTCACCAGGCAGCCGCGTAATTCCGGCCCGGGCTGCGCCTCATGGGGATGCAGACCCTGTAGACGGAGGGAGACTATCTGATGACGCCTGAAGCTGCGCAGATCCTTGTTCGAGCGGCGAAGCTCCTTGCAGCAGGTGTGGCGATGTGGGCGACCTTTGGCCCCGGGCTGGGCATTGGCATCCTGGGATACGGCGCAGTTCAGGGCATCGCGCGCAATCCAGACGCCGCGGGCACAATCCAACTCAACATGATCCTGGCGATCGCCTTCGCCGAGGCCGTGGCGATCTACGCCCTTGTGGTGGCGATGCTGATCTTGTTTGTTGGCTAGGCGATTCGGGCTGAAAGGAAGGCGACCTTGGAAGGCTTGGGCATCAGTCTGGGCTATCTTCTGGTCCAGATCCTCAACTTCCTGATTGTGCTGGTGATCCTGCGGGCCTGGGTGTACCGGCCGGTGCTCGAGATGCTCGATCGGCGCCGCAAGACCATCGCCCAGGGGCTGGAAGACGCTCGTCTGGCGGGCGAGGCTCGGGCCAACGCTGAGAAAGAGGCCAAGGACGTTCTGACCAAGGCAGAACAGGCCGCCAATCAGCGGTTGCGCCAGGCCTCGGAGGATGCCGAGCGCGCCGCCCGCGAGATCAAGGCGTCGGCCGAGAAGGAAGCGGTCGATATCCGAGGTGCGGCAACGGCTGAGGCTGAGCGGAAGGCGCAGCAGGCCCTGACCGAGCTGCGCGGCCAGATGGCCGCCCTGTCCATTGCGGCCGCGGAGAAGCTCATTCGCGAGGCGCTGGATGAGAAGCGCCAGCGGGCGCTCATCGCCGAGTTCTTCAGCGGGATCCGGGGTGGCAAGGTCAAGCTGCTGGAGGGTGAGAACCTGGTGGGCACGACGGCGGAAGTCACCAGCGCCCTCCCCCTTACCCTCAGCGAACAGGAGACGATCCGGCAGGAAGTCGAACGCCGGCTGGGGGCTGGAGCCACCATCACCTTCAAGGTTGACCCGAGCGTCCTGGGAGGCCTGATCATCAGCGTCGGCGACAAGGTGCTGGATGGTTCAGTAGCCGGCGGGCTGGATAGCCTGCGGCAGAGCCTGCGCTGAGGAAGACAGACCACGGACTGCGGACCATGGACCACTGACCACGGACCATCGTCCATCGTCTGTGGTCCATGGTCCGATCCCGATGCATCTGCGTTCGTTGCTCCAGGAACTCCCCGAGATTCCTCCTCGCTGCCCAATCGACGTCGAGATCAGCTCACTTGCCAGTGATTCGCGGCAAGTTCTGCCGGGAGCCCTCTTTGTCGCCATCCATGGTGCGATGGTCGACGGACACCGTTTCCTGAGCGAGGCCGCGGCCAAGGGTGCGGCTGCCGCCGTCGGGGAGACTCCCGACCCCGGCCTCGGGATCCCCTACTTTCAAGTCTCCGACTCACGACTGGCGCTCGCCCGCCTGGCCGCAGCCTGGCATGGCCACCCGGCCCGTCGAATGGTCATGATCGGCGTGACCGGAACCGACGGCAAGACGACCACGGCCAACCTCATCTACCGCATCCTCCTCGCTGCTGGTGTCCGCGCGGGGATGATCACGACCGTCAATGCCGTCATCGGGGATCGGCTCCTGGATACCGGTTTTCACGTGACCACGCCCGAGGCCCTGGCCATCCAGGGTTACCTGGCGGAAATGGTGCAGGCGGGGCTCACCCATTGTGTCCTCGAGGCCACTTCCCACGGCCTTGCCCAGCGCCGGGTCGCCGCCTGCGAGTTTGACATCGGCGTCGTGACCAATGTCACCCGGGAGCATCTGGACTACCACGGCTCCTACCAGGCATATCTGGAAGCCAAGGGGCTGCTCTTCGCCGGGTTGATGGAAAGCGCGCCCAAAGCGAATGGTCCCGAACGGCTGGCGGTGCTCAACCGGGACGACGCCTCGTATGCCTACTTGAGCCAGGTCGCCTCAGTCCGGCAGGTCGCCTACGGGCTGGGGGAGGGGGCACAGGTCAAGGCCGAAGAGATCCACGCCAGTCAGGATGGCCTGAGCTTTGTCGCCTGCGGTCCGGGTTTCCGCAGCCCCATCACGACCCATTTGATCGGCGCCTATAACGTTCACAACTGCCTTGCGGCGATCGCGGCCACCGTGATCGGGCTGGGGATGTCCCCGGCGACGGCGGCAGAGGGAATCGCGGCGCTGAAGGCGGTTCCCGGCCGAATGGAACGGATCGATCTCGGCCAGCCCTTCGACGTCTTCGTGGACTTCGCCCACACCCCGAATGCGCTGCGACGGGCACTCGAGGCCGCCCGGCCCTTGGCCGCCGGCAGGCTGATCGCCGTCTTCGGTGCCGCCGGCCTGAGAGACCGGGAGAAGCGCCGCACGATGGCGGAAATCTCAGCCGAGCTTGCCGACCTGACCGTTCTGACGGCCGAGGACCCGCGGACCGAGTCCCTGGAGGCAATCCTCGAGGAGATGGCAGCCGGGGTGCGATCGCAGGGCGGCACCGAGGGCGTCACCTTCTGGCGGGAGCCGGATCGGGGAAAGGCCATCCATTTCGCCATCCGCCTGGCCGCGCCGGGGGACCTGGTGATCGTGTGCGGGAAGGGTCATGAGCAGTCGATGTGCTTTGGCGACGTAGAATACCCGTGGGACGACCGGACCGCCGTCCGAGCCGCGCTGGCTGAACGCCTGGGCCTCCCCGGCCCGGGCATGCCCCGACTCCCTACAAGCTGACGACGGTCGACAGACGAAGGACTCCCGGCGATGCTCTGTCTTCCATCGTCCGAGGTCCATCGTCTGTGGTCTATCGTGTCCCATCGGTCCGCTTGCGAGAAGATAGCCTTTGGGCTAGAGTCGTGATAGGTGAGGCCGCGAGGTTCCCACGCGGGCTGCCTCGAGGGATGCTCACAGAGGGTAGTGCCATGGGTGAAACGCCTGAGGGCGCCTCGGCGAAGAAGTTACTGGCTTTCCTCGATCTCGCGGCATTCGAGGAGGGCGCGGCCATTCGGGGCGGCTGCCTGGTCACGGACGCCCTCACCCGCCCGGTGGAGTTCCGGGTGAGCGGTGCCATCCGACCGACGAGCCTGCAGAAGGTGCTCTATGGAGACATGCTCCTGGAGTATATCTGCAACGAGCTGATCGGCCTGCCGATGCTGCAGTCACTCGAGCACAAGCCGGAGATCGTCATTGTGCGTGAGGCGGAGTTCCTCAAGCTGCGCCCCAGGGTCGAGGTCACGGTGCTCTGGGCGCGGGCGATGGCCGAGGGCCAGTTCGTCCTTCAGGCCTTTCCGGGCTATGAGCAGGAAGCCGAAGCCGGCCGGGACGCCCTCCCCAAGCGGCTCCGGGGGCGGAATATCATGGAGCCGTTCATGCGCGTCCGGAATGCCCTCGAGGAGGCCCACAACCTGAAGGTCGCCGAAACCCGGAAGGAGTGAGATGGCCACCTTCCGGTTGGTCGCTGGAAGGGTTCTGGCACCTCTCGCACGCCCGAGGATCTACGGCGCGCGCGACGTCTTGTTCCCGCCCATTCCCCTTGTCGCTTTCCCTGCCACATCCGACCTGCAGCTGCGACCCCAGGAGGAGCCTGGTGGCCAGGACTTTGGCCCGCGCGCGCTATCCGCTGAGCCGCTTCCGCTAGGAGCGTTTGAGACCGCGCCGATTATCGAACTCCAGACGGTCTTCCCCCCGGCGGGGACGACCGTCCCTTGGCTGGACCCCTTCTCCCTCCCCAACCCCGCCGGCGGTTCCTACCCTGGCGCGGAGGAGATGGCTGCCCAGGTTCCGCCCTCCCTTCCTGAGGCCTTCCAGTCAATAGAGCAGGGCGGTCGGCGGGTTCCCGGCGAGGGGCCGTCGTACCTGGCCTGGCTGAAGCCCTACCTTGAGCCGGCTCCTACCCT
>CAYQUY010000041.1:9310-12789 GCA_964420755.1 uncultured Anaerolineaceae bacterium | reverse complement strand
GGTCGGAGATGGGTCGTATTGACGTGGATGCTTCTCGGGCTGGTGGCGCTGCCGTTTTCGGCGGCGGGGGCTCAGGGGGAGAGGCAGGTGTTTCTCCTCACGGGCTCGGGCCCAATCACCCCGGCGATGGCCGAGTACCTCGACCGAGGCCTGGCCAGGGCAGAGAGGGAAGGAGCCGAGGCCGTCATCTTCCAACTGAACACGCCTGGCGGCGCAATTGACACGATGAACCGCATGGTCCAGTCCATCCGGGGCAGCCTGGTACCGGTCGTGGTGTACGTGGCGCCAAGAGGGGCCATGGCCGGGAGCGCCGGGACGATCATCACCCTGGCCGGCCATGCCGCCGCCATGGCGCCCGAGACCGCTATCGGCGCCGCCAGCCCGGTCGGCAGCCAAGGCGAGGATCTAGGTGAAACGATTGCCGCTAAGGAGAGGGAGATCCTCAAGGCGACGGTACGGAGCCTGGCCTCCAGGCGCGGCGATGCGGCGATTGCATTGGCCGAGGCCGCCATCGATGAGGCACGGGCCGCCTCGGCAGAAGAGGCCCTTCAGGTCGGGATGATCGACTTCATCGCCAACGACCTGACCGACCTCTTGTCCCAGCTGGACGGCTTCACGGTTCAGCTCGCCGCCGGTCCATATACGTTGCACACGGCGGGCGCGGCGGTAGTAGAGGTCCCCCAGAGCCTCATCGAGCAATTCCTGCAGACCCTGACGAATCCCAACATCGTCTTCCTGCTGCTGACCATTGGCGTGCAAGCGCTGCTCATCGAGCTCTCGAGCCCTGGAGGCTGGGTGGCAGGATTCATCGGCGTCGTCTGCCTGGCCCTGGCCATCTATGGTCTGGGCATCCTGCCGGTCAACTGGTTCGGCTTGCTGATCCTGGCCACCGCCTTCGTCCTCTTTATCCTGGACATCAAGGCACCTACCCACGGCGCCCTGACGGCCGCCGGCGTGGCCTCCTTTATCATCGGCGCCCTGGTGCTGTTCAACTCACCCAACACGCCGCCGTTCCAGAGGGTGTCGATTCCCCTCGTCGTCGGCACCGGCATCGTAACGGCCGCCTTCTTCTTCGTCGTCCTCACCTACGCCATTCGCGCCCAGCGCCGCCCTGTGGTCGCGGGCGTGGAATCGCTGGTTGGACGCATCGGGGAGGCGCGCAGCGATCTGGCGCCGACGGGCATGGTCCAGGTCGCTGGGGAGCTATGGTCAGCCGAGATTGAGGCCGGCTCAGAGCCGATCCCCGCCGGCCGCCGGGTCGAGGTCACTGGCGTCGAGGGGCTCCACGTGCGGGTGCGCCCGAAGCGCTGATCGCCTGCTCGCCCGACAACTCGTCCGGCCTGGGCACGCGCAAGGGCCATCAGAGAACGAGCACGGTGACGGCACAACGCGAGATCGGGTTGACCCCTGGCGCGCGATCGCCTCCCTCGGGAGGCGATCCCTTTGTACCAACACGGCGTCCCGGGTGCCAATCAAAACGCCTCGCGACGCCGCTGGCCTACGCCACCCCAAGAACGGGTTGCGTCCCGCGCCCCCCAACGTTGGGCTCCCCTCATCCTCTCTCTGGACCCAGCTCGCCCAACCAGAGAAAGCTAGCCCCCTGGGCCAGTCGCAACAGCACTGGACCCAGGTAGTCTTGCCTTCACCCATCGCCTCAGGACAGGCGGCGGGTTCAGGCACCCGCAAGATCGCTAGTGGTGCTCGGCCGCTTCCGCCTCGGCCTTGGTCTTGTGCACCGTCCCATCCGGATGCTCCGGGGGCGTGTAGATCGTGTACAGCTTCAAGGACTTTCTCGAAGAGGTGTTGATCACGTTGTGATAGGTGCCCGCAGGCACCACCACAGCGTCACCATCTTTGACCGAGTGTTCTTCCTTGCCATTGAAGACGAACTTGGCAGTGCCTGCCTCGATTCGGAAGAACTGATCGACCGTCGGGTGCACCTCGTTGCCGATCTCCTCGCCCGGCTGCAGGCACATGACCACGAGCTGGCTGTACTTGCCTGTAAACAGAACCTGGCGGAAGTACGTGTTCTTCAGGGTTGCCTTCTCAATCGGACCAACGTATCCAGTCATTGCCTAAGTCTCCCTCCTCACATCGTACAACCTCGGGACAACGGACCAGCGCCTACTGGCCCGATTCTACCCCCTGCACGGCCTCTATGGCAGGGGAGAAGGAAATGTTGGGCATCGCCAGCGTCGGCGTACGAGGTCTCCCGTCAGGGTAGCGCCGCGCCGCCTCCCGCTGGCACGAACCCCCAACCGAAGAGCCCTCATCTGCCCCGGCTGGGGCCGCCTGCCCGGGGATAGGGACCTCAGGAGTATCTCCCCCGTGCCGCCTTTCTGGCCCGACCCTTGCATCCATCTCCTGCGCCATGCACGGGTCCGCCGTTTGACTTGGCTTGACAGTGCATGTACACTACTCGCCTAGGCGAGTTCTCAGGAGGCGAACGTATGTCACCGGCGGCTTTCCACTTGGTTGTCCGCACCGGTCCCAATCCAGGCATGGCTCTTGAACTCGTGCGAGACGTAACGGTCCTGGGGCGGGATGTGGGCAATGACATTGTTCTGGGTGACTCGGAGATTTCCCGCCAGCATGCCCGGCTGACGCGGACACCGGGCGGGTATGTGCTGGAGGATCTCGGGTCGACCAACGGCACGTTCATCAACGGGGAACGGCTGATCGCGCCGCGGCTCCTCAGCCCCGGCGACATGATCGGGCTGGGGGAGAACGTCACCGTGTTGTTCGACGCCATCTCCCCGGAGGCTGCGGCGACGGTGATGGGCCAGGCCGCTCGCGGGGCGGCCGCCCCGGCGGCACGCGGACCCTATCCGCCTCCGGCCCAGCGGGCCGTCTATCCGCCTCCGCAGCAGGCCGTCTACCCGCCTCCCGCCGCAGGCCCCGTCCCACCGGCGGCCGCGGCCGCCCCTCAGGCGCAAGCCAAGAGCTCAAAGATGCCGCTTATCCTCGGCTGCGCCGGACTGGCCGTGATTGTGCTCTGCATTGTCCTCGTCTACCTGTTCGCTCCCTGCGAGTGGCTGCTGCCCATCGGCCGGCTCTTCGGGCTGACCTACTGTCCGCCCTAAACCGATTGCCAGAGCTGAAGCGACATCCCGATGATCCCCTGGGGCGGCCTAGAGCCGCCCCAGTTGCTCTGTACCCTCCTCCACAGGGATGCCCAACTCCACTGTGCGGCTAGATTCGTCCCTGGGAAGCGAGAAGGCCGACGATGCCGGCCTCCGCATGGGGCTGCCAATCTCGAGAGCCGCTCAGCCTGCCGTCTCTCCTGCCAAGGCCGGCGGCTGACAAGCCTCCAGAACGACAGGCATGTCGCCGAAGAACCGGCAGTCAAAGGGCTCACCGTCAGCGCCCACGCCGTCCAGAAACACAACCGATCCCATGTGCCCGGTCACCTCGAGCTGCGGCCTCTCCCCAATCTGCCCGCGCCTCGCCTCGATCCAGCGCTCGGCTTCCGGCGTCAT